>CAMDAL010000371.1 GCA_945888565.1 Devosia equisanguinis
CCTGGTCCGGCGAGCTCGGCCCGAAACTGCAGGAAGGCGACAAGCAGGCCCCCGAGGGTTTCTACCGTGTCGGCCTCAGCCAGTTGAACCCGGGTTCGCGCCACCACCTGAGCTTCAACCTCGGCTTCCCCAACGCCTTCGATCGGCAGCACGGCCGCACCGGCTCGGCGCTGATGGTGCATGGCGGTTGCTCGTCGGTCGGCTGCTTCGCCATCACCGACGAAAGCGTCGACGAGGTCTATGCCGTGGTCGAGGCGGCGCTCCGGCAGGGACAGGATGCGGTCGATGTCGCGGTGTTCCCGTTCCGCATGACGGAGACGGCGCTGGCCGAGCAGGCGAGCAGCCCATGGCTTAGCTTCTGGCGCAATCTCAAGCAGGGCCATGACCTGTTCGAGGCCGAATACACTCCGCCCGCGGTTGCCGCCTGTGCCGGCGAATACCGCTTCGGCCAATCCGCGGAGGGTGCGCAATGCGCCGCTATCGCCGCCTGGTCCTGATCGACAGGGTCATCCCGTTCCTCGCCGCGTTCGTCGGCCTCATCGCGCTGGCCGGCGCGGTGACGGCGCAGTTGAGCGCGGAAGCCCGCACGCAGGCCGTCGCAACCGAGATCGCCGCGATGCGCTCGTCGATCGATGCGCTCGCACAAGGCACCGCAGCGCTGCCGGCACCCGCAGCCGATGATGGCACCGCCGAGGGCCTGCTGGCGCTGCAGGACCGGATGGCGCGGCTCGAAAGCGACTGGCAGGTCCAGAAGGACCTGGCCCTGACCCTGCCGACCTCGCCCGCCGACGATCCCGCTGCTACCCCGGCCGACGGGCCGGCGCAGGCCGCCGCCATCGACCCCGACCTGCCCACCACCGACTGCATCCCCCTCGGCACGCGCTTCATGGTCACGCCGAACGAGACCTACCCGCTGTGCCAGTCGAGGGAGCAGGTTCAGGTGGGCATGATCACGGCCGACACCGTCGACGTGATCGGCGCCGGGACCATCGTCGAAACCGGCTTCGGCGCACTCGCGGGCACCACCTGCACCATCATGGTGTTCTCGGCCGATGCGGCCGGCTTCGCCGAGATGCGGGTCAGCTGCACCTGAAATCGACCGCGCTGTGACACGCCGCCACTGGCGGCGCGGCTGGCGACTCACTAGAGCTTGTCGATCTCCAGCCAGACTGCATCCCCGTGTCCGCACCCACAGCCCTGTCCAACAATGCGTCGCTCAGGGGCATGGTCCTCGGGGTCGCCGCCTTCTCCCTGTTCGCGGTGCACGATGCACTGGTGAAAGGGGTGATTCACGACCTGCCGGTCGTGCAGATCCTGTTCGTGCGGTCGGTGGTGGTGACGCTGATCTGCCTCGCCATCGGCCGCGCCGGGATGGTGCGTGGCCTTGTCCGATCGACCAACAAGCCGATGCTGATCCTGCGCGGCGTGCTGACGCTCGCCGCCTGGTGCATGTTCTACCCGGCCGGCAAGGACCTGCAGCTCGCCGAGATGACGACGCTCTACTACGTCGCCCCGGTCATCACCGTGATCCTCGCCGTGGTGTTCCTCAAGGAACGGCTGACGCTGGCGCGGGTCGGTGCCTCGGCCATCGGGTTCTTCGGCGTGGTGGTGGCGATGAACCCGGCGGGCATCACCATCGGCATTCCGGCCTTGATGGCGCTCGGCGCGGCCTTCCTGTGGGCGGTGGCGATGATCGTCATGCGCACTGTGTCGAAGACCGAGAGCTCGCTGGTTCTCGTGTTCTCGATGAACCTGTTCTACGTCGTGGTGCTCGCGGGCTTCGCGCTGCCGTTCTGGGTGCCGATGGATGCCCGGGCGATCACCTTCGTCGTCCTCACCGGCATCCTGGGGCTGGTCGCCCAGTATGCGCTGATCGATGCGGCCCGCCTGGTGCCGGCCAGCGTGCTCGGCACGGTGGAATACTCGGCGCTCTGCTGGAGCTTCATCTTCGGCTTCCTGCTCTATGCCGAGCAGCCGGCACCGCTGGTCTATGTCGGGGCCGCGATGGTGGTCGCCGCAGGCCTGATCCTCGCCTTCAACGAGCGCCGCCGCCGTCTCCCGCCGCCGGTTGGTACAGCCTGAGGGGGCAGGGCGCCTGCCAGTTGTTGAACGGCGGTGCGGCCTGGAACGCGCCATGGCAGTGCTTGAACTGCCAATGTGAACGAATTGTACATTTAATATCAATGACTTAGCCATAGCTGATCTTGCGTGCCTGCCACTTGCCTATTTCTTCATCGGTCTAAAAACTAGGTCAGTGGCGTGGTGAATCTAGAACAGCGAAACCTTTTCGCCGCCCTCAATGCGATCGACGATCAGCTTGCACTGCGGCTGCAGTTCAGCGCGATGCTGCGCCAGGCATTCAGTCATAGCGTCGCCATAGCCAACGCCCTCGCAATAGGCCTTTGAATCGTCCCCGCAGTTTTTCACAAGCTCGCCAACCGATACCGCAAGCGCACCGGTGGTGATGGCCAAAAGTGCAACTGCAGCCAAAACCAGCTTCTTTACCAACGTCCGTCCCTCTCACTTCCCTGCGCTGTGTTCCAGCACCTGCACAACCCTAGCACGCAATCAGGCTGAAGAGGCAAACAGGATGCTTCATGTGGGCGAGGATCAGGAAATATGAAGAAGATGATGTTGCGAGCTACGCCTTTGAAATCGAACGATAATATGCGTGCTTATCTCCGGTTGCCCTACCCAACATCAGAAAGCATGCTGTTTGCGTTGGGATAGTTATCCGAGGCAGGCGAGCATGAAGCAAGCGCAGGTACTAACCGAGAAGGACACGAAGCGGGTGATGGCGCATATCGCCCGCAATTCGTTCGCAGCACGCAACAGGTGCATGCTGCAACTGAGCTGGCTGTCGGGGATGAGGGTAGGGGAGATTGCAGCGCTAAGCGTTGGCGACGTGCTCGACGCCGAGGGGCGTAACGTCACGCTCTCCAGTCTTGCCGCGCACCACGTAGCGGTAGTTTACGCGGTCGAACCTGTCATAAAACTTATGAACGTCGCGGACTTTGAGATTGTTTGCCTCCCCTACACGCATTCCGGATCGCGCCAAAACGACCACGTAGTCGAGCAGCAGCTGTCGCGTGTGAAGGTGCTTGGAGTTTTGACAGTCCTCAATCCAGTCCTGGATTGCGTTGAGAACTACGCGATAGTCGCCGTTCTCAAACGCCGGACGCACGCGCTTTTTCTTTGGCGTGTACGTGAAGATCGGCAGCGGGAGTAAACCGCGCCATCCCTGCTCGTGAGCCCACTTGATCACCGCTTTGGCAATCATCAGGTCGAACTGAAGCGTCTTGTCGGTCGGGTTGACCTTCACGTTCCGCTTCGTCGCCTCATTTGGACGCTGCGTGTAGTAGTCCCGTCGCCACTGGACGTAATCGCGCAGCTCCTTGTCACCGATGGTAGTGATGAGCTTGTCGCCCGCATACGCCTGCCAAAACCGGACGACGCGCTTGATCTGCCGCAGCATGCCGTCGGAAGTTCGGCTCTGTAGGTTCTCGGTTTCTCGGTATTTCACGTACTCGTCGATCACATCGCCAAACGTCTTGGCGCTGTTCGGAATGCCGTGTTGGGCGTTGAACTCGAATTTGTAAACGAGCTTCTCTGCGGCTTTGATCGCTGCAGCAAGGTCACCAGTTTTGAGGCTGCGATAGACGTATTTCCCGTCTACCCGAATGCGTGCCTGATAGGTGCCTTCACGCTTGAAGACGACCGAGTTGTCGTCAATTCGCGTTAGGTCTTCCATCCGGTTTGCCTAGCATTTGCCTAGGATTGCACACAGGAACCACATTTGCATATGTGGTGCCTATGTGCAACCAGAAGAAATACCTGTTATTTTACAAGTACTTAGAAGGCTCCGTGGCAGTGCTTGAACTTCTTGCCGGAGCCGCAGGGGCAGGGGGCGTTGCGGGAGACGCCGACCAGCAGCTTG
>CAMDAL010000372.1 GCA_945888565.1 Devosia equisanguinis
AGGCCGTGGGCATGGGCAAGGACCTCGCGGCCACCTACCAGGAAGCCCGCAACGTCTTTGCCGAAGTCGATGAGGCGCTGGGGCAGAAGCTCTCGGCCATCATGTTCGAGGGGCCGGACGAGACGCTGAAGCTCACCGAGAACGCCCAGCCGGCGCTGATGGCGGTGTCCGTCGCGGTAACGCGCGTGCTGGCGAGCCGTGGCTTTGCCCTCAGGGACCACGCCGCCTTCGTCGCCGGGCATTCGCTGGGCGAGTATTCGGCGCTGGCGGCGGCCGAGGCCTTCTCGCTCGCCGATGCGGCGCGGCTGCTGAAGATCCGCGGCCAGGCGATGCAGCAGGCCGTGCCGGTGGGACAGGGCGCCATGGCGGCGATCCTCGGGCTCGACCTCGAAACCGTGCTGAGGGCGGTGAACGCGGCAGCGGAGGGCGACGTCTGCGGCGTCGCCAACGACAATGCGCCAGGGCAGGTGGTGATCTCGGGCCATGTCGCGGCGGTGAACCGTGCGATCGAATTGCTCAAGGCCGCCGGCGCCAAGCGCGCGCTGTCGCTGCCGGTATCGGCGCCGTTCCACTGCGCGCTGATGCAGCCCGCGGCGGAAGCCATGGCCCAGGCGCTGAACGCGGTGACGGTGAAGTCCCCGGTCGTGCCGGTGGTGGCCAATGTGATTGCCGCACCGATCAGCGATCCCGAAGAGATCAAGAAGCGGCTCGTCGAGCAGGTCACCGGCATGGTGCGCTGGACCGAGTGCGTGACCTGGCTGGTCAGGGATGGCGGCGTGACGCAACTGGTCGAACTCGGCTCAGGCAAGGTGCTTGCCGGCCTCGCCAAGCGCATCGCCCCCGAGACGCCGGCTGTATCGATCGGCACCCCGGCCGATGTCGATGCGTTCGTGGCCGAGAATGCGGGGTCGTAAACGCCTTGCATCCGGCGGCGTGGAGCCATCGCACGAGGTGTTCGATTCTGCGGACAAGCTCGTCGTGTGGCTGTTGTTTGGCCTCTTGATGCTTTTGTTCGGTTCGCTAACCGTATCCCAGCCGAACGGTTGGATGCTGGGGCTTCCGGTTGCCGCCTGGGGGCTTTGCCTCTCGGGAGCGATGATTCTGAGAATGATGCTGATATCTTCACCGACGATAGTGGTCGACGCTGCCGGGGTTCACGATCGTCGTTTGACGTCGTCCGCCATTCCGTGGGCGTTCGTTGATATGGTCGTTCCGGTCCGCGGCCGGTTTGGCATTTCGGCTGCAGGATTGAGGATACAGGAACGACATGTGCAGAGGCTGTCACTGGTACCCACGGGGCGGGCGCTGCGGTGGATTTCGTCGCTGCTCGGTAGCAGCACGATCTCCATCTCAGCCATTGGAACCAAACTGACAGGCGAGCAAATCTACAACCTCTGCCTTGCTTATTCCCGCTTACACAAGATGCAGGATGTACCCGCAAATGTTTGATCTCACTGGCAAACGTGCCCTCGTCACCGGCGCTTCGGGCGGTATTGGGCGGGAGATCGCCAAGGCGCTCGCCTCCCATGGCGCCCGAGTGGCACTCAGCGGTACCCGGGTGGGTGCGCTCGAGGAGACGAAGGCGGCGCTGGGCGGCGGCGATCATCCGATTATCCCGACCAATCTCTCCGACCTCGATGCGGTCGACAAGCTGGTGCCCGCCGCCGAGGCGGCGCTAGGCGGTATCGACATCCTGGTCAACAATGCCGGCGTCACCCGCGACAACCTGTTCATGCGCATGAAGGACGAGGAGTGGGACGAGGTCATCGCGGTGAACCTCACCTCGGCCTTCCACCTCACCCGCGCGGTGCTGCGTGGCATGATGAAGCAGCGTTTCGGCCGCATCATCGGCATCACCTCGGTGGTGGGCGTGGTCGGCAACCCCGGTCAAGGCAACTACGCGGCGTCCAAGGCCGGGCTGATCGGCATGAGCAAGGCGCTGGCCTATGAGGTTGCCTCGCGCAACATCACGGTCAATACCGTAGCGCCGGGCTTCATCGGCTCGGCGATGACGGAGGAATTGAACGATAAGCAGCGCGAGAGCATTCTGACCAAGGTGCCGGCCGGCCGGCTGGGGAATGCCGAGGAGGTGGCCGCTGCGGTGATCTTCCTCGCGTCCAACGAGGCCGGATACGTCACCGGGCATACGCTGAACGTCAATGGCGGAATGCTGATGCTCTGAAGAATGCCGTGGAGGCCGGGAAATCCGGGCATCACGGAATATGGCAAAGGCCTGGGAAGTGTGTTACGCCCCGCGCTGATTTCGGGCAGGAACGACCCCTTGCGAGAGCTTGGACCCCTGGCCTACAGTCGGCCGCGAACGGCGGCAGGGTCCAGCACCTCGCGGGCCGAGTAGTAACGAAACAAAGCAGTCTGGTAACAAGGGAAGTCAGATATGAGCGAAGTCGCTGATCGCGTCCGCAAGATCGTTGTCGAACACCTCAACGTCGATGCGGAAAAGGTCGTCGATAAGGCCAGCTTCATCGATGATCTGGGCGCCGATTCGCTCGATCAGGTCGAGCTGGTGATGGCTTTCGAAGAAGAGTTCAACGTCGAGATCCCGGACGATGCCGCGGAATCGATCCAGACGTTTGGCGACGCCGTCGCCTACCTGACGAAGGCCGTCGGCTAAGCCGACAGCGACGGCAAGCTTCGATGGAATTGCGCCGCGTCGTCGTCACCGGGATGGGGATCGTCAGCCCTTTGGGCTGCGGGGTGGAAGCCACCTGGTCCAACATCCTTGCCAGCAAGAGCGGTGCCAAGCGCATCGATGACTTCCGTGTCGACGATCTGGCTTGCCAGATCGCGCATCGGGTACCCCTCGGCGACTACGCCGAGGGTAAATTCAATGCAGATGAATGGATGGATGTGAAGGATCAGCGCAAGGTTGATCCGTTCATCGTCTACGCCATGGCGGCGGCCCAGCAGGCGATCGACGACGCCGGCGTGGCGCCGAAGACCGAGGACGAGAAGGTGCGCATCGGCACCCTGATCGGCTCGGGCATCGGTGGCCTTGGCGGCATCTACGAGACGTCGATCATCCTGCACGAGAAGGGCCCGCGCCGCGTCAGCCCGTTCTTCATTCCGGGCCGGCTGATCAACCTCGCCTCGGGTTACGTGTCGATCAAGCACGGCCTCAAGGGTCCGAACCACTCGGTGGTGACCGCCTGTTCGACCGGGGCGCATGCCATCGGCGACAGCTGGCGGCTGATCGCAATGGGCGATGCCGACGTGATGGTGGCGGGCGGCGCAGAGAGCTGCGTCAACCGCATCGCGCTCGCCGGCTTTTCGGCCACCCGGGCGCTCTCGACCGCCTTCAACGATGCCCCCGAAAAGGGCTCGCGGCCCTACGACAAGGATCGCGACGGCTTCGTGATGGGCGAAGGCGCAGGCGTGGTGGTGCTCGAGGAATACGAGCGGGCCATGGCTCGCGGCGCCCATATCTATGGCGAAGTCGTGGGCTACGGCCTGTCGGGCGACGCCTATCACATCACGGCCCCGTCCGAGGATGGCGATGGTGGTTTCCGCGCCATGCAGGCCGCTGTCAAGCGCGCCGGCATCTCGGCAGCCGACATCGACTACATCAACGCGCACGGCACCTCGACGCCGCTCGGCGACGAGATCGAACTGGGGGCGGTGACCCGCCTGCTGGGCGACGCCGCGCCGAAGGCGGCGATGAGTTCCACCAAGTCGGCGATCGGGCACCTGCTCGGCGCCGCTGGTGCGGTAGAGGCGATCTTCAGCCTGCTCGCCATGCGCGACAACATCGCCCCGCCGACGATCAACCTCGACAACCCGTCGGTCGAGAGCGTGATCAACCTCGTGCCGCACAAGCCGCTCAAGAAGGAGATCAACATCGCGTTGTCCAACTCCTTCGGCTTCGGTGGCACCAACGCCTCGCTGATTTTCCGCAAGGTACACTGAGCCCCTA
>CAMDAL010000373.1 GCA_945888565.1 Devosia equisanguinis
CCGCCAGCAGCGCAGCCAGCGATCGGCCGGCCTTGCGCTCGGCGGCGTTCCGCACCGTCGGCGCCAGCCGGGTCATCCACAGCGCCGCGATGGCAACCACGGCGAGGAGCGCCATGAACAGGTAGGTCGCGGTGAACTCGTGCCCTGGCACGAGGTCCTTGGTATAGGCGCTGATCTGCGGTCCGACGAACCCGGCCGCAACGCCGCCGAGCAGTACCCATGAGATCGCGCTGGACTTCAGCGCCGGCGGCACGCTGTCCGCCGCCGAGAAACGGTACTGGTTGGCAAAGGCGGCCGGCAACCCGAGCGCCATCAGCGCCACGCAAAAAAGCCAGAACCAGCCCATCCAAGCGGCAAATGCCGCAAGCAGCGCACCGGGGATGGCAATGGCCGCGCCGAACGCCAGCCCGTTGCGTCGTCCCCACGAATGGATCAGCCACGCCGCCGGACCGGTGGCAAGCGCGGTGCCGATGATCATCAGCGTCACGGGAACTGTGGCGAAGGCCTTGTCCGTGACCATGCCCGCCGCCGTGAGGGCGGCAATCGACATCAGGATTGCCTGGTTGGAGCCCATCGTCGCTTGGGCTGCAGCGAGCAGCGCAATGTTGCGAACCGGCGACCCAACAGGCTCCGCGCGCTCGCTCATCGCCTACTTCCCCGGCTTGGTCTGCTCGTTGTCGCGACCGGCTGCCTTGGCAATCTGGTCGAGTACGCCGTTCACCATCTTGGGCGCGTCGTCCTCGTAGAACGCCTTGGCCACATCGACATATTCGGTGATGACCACCCGCGACGGGATGTCCTTGCGCCGCAGCAGCTCGAACGCCGCCGCCCGCAGGATGGCGCGCAGCGTCGCGTCGATCCGGCCCATCGGCCAGGTGTCCGACAGCGCCTTGTCCACCGCCGGGTCAATCTCGAGCTGCGCCTTGATCACGCCCGAGACGATCTGCCGGAAGAAGTCGGCATCGGCCGGCAGATACTCCTCACCCTCGATCTCGCGCCCCAGGTGCACCGCAGAGAACTGGCTGAGGGTATCTTCCAGCGTCTGCCGGCCCACATCCATCTGGTACAGCGCCTGCACCGCAGCGAGCCGTGCAGCGCCCCGCTGGTTGGCGGGACGTGTCGAAGAAGGATCGCGCGGATTGGCCTGGGTCATCAGAAGTCGTTTCGTCTCTGGGTAAGGTGGGGAGAGTAGCCGTTTCACCGGTGCCTTAGCCAGCCGGGAAACACGGGCCTCTCAAGTCATTCGTCGTCGGTCGTCCCGCCCTCGTCCTCACGCAGTTCGGTGAGGAAGGAGCGAAAATCGTCGGGTGTCGAGAAGTTCATGTAGACCGAGGCGAAGCGCACGAACGCCACATGGTCGAGGCTCTTCAGCCCCTCCATCACGAACTTGCCGATCTTTTCGGAGGTGATTTCCCCATCGCCTAGGCTCTCGAGCTGGCGCACCACGCCCGAGATCATCCGCTCGACCCGCTCCGGCTCCACGTCGCGCTTGCGCAGCGCCGTGATTACCGAGCGCTCGAGTTTGTCGCGGTCGAACGGCACCCGCCGGCCGGACTTCTTCACCACCACCAGCTCGCGCAGTTGTACGCGCTCGAACGTAGTGAACCGGCCGCCGCAACTGGGACAGATGCGGCGGCGGCGGATGGCATTGGAATCCTCGGTCGGCCGGCTGTCCTTCACCTGCGTATCGTCATTGCCGCAATAGGGACAGCGCATGCCGTCTTCTCCAACTGCGCTTCGCGAGGACGCGAAGCTATGCCTTACTGGTAGATCGGGAAGCGCGCCGTCAGCGCCTTCACCTTCTCACGCACCGCGCCCTCGACGACGGCATTGCCCTCGTCCGAGTTCGCTTCGCGCAAGCCATCCAGCACCTCGACGATCAGCTTGCCGATCTCGCGATACTCGGCGACGCCGAAGCCGCGCGTCGTGCCGGCCGGAGTGCCGAGACGCACGCCCGAGGTCACGAACGGCTTTTCGGGGTCGAACGGAATGCCGTTCTTGTTGCAGGTGATATAAGCGCGGCCCAGCGCCTGCTCTGCCCGCTTGCCGGTGGCATTCTTGGGACGGAGGTCAACCAGCATAAGATGGTTGTCGGTGCCGCCGGACACCACCTGCAGCCCCTCTTCGATCAGCGAAGCCGACAGCGCCTTGGCGTTGGCCACCACCTGGTGGGCATAGGCCTTGAACTCGGGCTGCAGCGCTTCCTTGAACGCCACGGCCTTTGCCGCGATCACATGCATCAGCGGCCCGCCCTGCAGGCCCGGGAACACCGCCGAGTTGATCTTCTTGGCGAGGTCCTCGTCATTGGTCAGGATCATGCCGCCGCGCGGGCCGCGCAGGCTCTTGTGCGTCGTCGTTGTCGTCACATGCGCATGCGGGATCGGCGAGGGATGCGCGCCGCCGGCGACGAGGCCCGCGATATGCGCCATGTCGACCATCAGGTAAGCGCCGACTTCATCGGCGATATCGCGGAACCGCGCCCAGTCCCAGACGCGCGAATAGGCAGTGCCGCCCGCAACGATCAGCTTGGGCTTATGCTCGCGCGCCAGCCGCGCCACCTCGTCCATGTCGAGCAGGTGGTCGTCCTTGCGCACGCCGTAGCTGACGACGTTGAACCACTTGCCGCTCATGTTCACCGGCGAGCCGTGCGTCAGGTGACCGCCCGAATTGAGGTCGAGGCCCATGAACGTGTCACCCGGCGACAGCAGCGCCAGGAACACCGCCTGGTTCATCTGGCTGCCCGAGTTCGGCTGCACGTTGGCGAAGTTCGAGCCGAACAACTGCTTGGCCCGCTCGATCGCCAGCGTCTCGGCAATATCCACATACTGGCAGCCGCCATAGTAGCGCTTGCCCGGATAGCCCTCGGCATACTTGTTGGTCATGATCGAGCCCTGGGCTTCGAGCACGGCCTTCGACACGATGTTTTCCGACGCGATCAGTTCGATCTCGTGCTGCTGCCGACCGAGTTCCAGCTGGATCGCCTCGGCGATCTCGGGGTCGGATTCAGCCAGCGTGCTGGAAAAGAAACGGGGGAACAGCGGCAGGTTGGAAACGGCGCTCATGAGCGTCTCCCGGGGCAGATGGTGTGGATGAAGTTGGTGCTGGCGTGCGTGTAGCACGCGGGCTCAGGCGATTCCAAGCCGACGACGGCCGTGGCTTGGGCATGGATCATCGGGTTCATGCGGGCTCCCATGTTGCTTCGGTTGGGTGCCCAGGCGAGCGGCAGGTCGTCGTTCGCGTTCCCCGATGGTGCCCCATCTGATCTCGCCAGTCGCGCGAACCTGTTCCTTATCGCAGAACCGGGCGGACGAGGAAAGCCCTGTGCGATGGCAACCATCCCCTGGACGGTGCGTTCCTGCAGCCAAGCGTCCATTCAACAAAGAATACTTGGAGAGCCCGCATGCGCAACATCGCTACCGCTGCAATCACCCTCGCCGTCGCCGGTGCCATGGCAATTCCCCTGGCCACGCCGGCCGCTGCCCAGTCATTCAGCTTCCAGTACGGACAGCAGGACCGCTTCGTCTCCGACCGCTGTGAACGCAACCCGCGCCTGCGCGGCTGCGACGATTGGCGCAACAACCGTCAGAGCTGGGGCAAGTCCGACTATCAGCGCTGGTATCGCTGGAACCAGCCGTCGATCGGCAGTGTGGGTGCAGGCCTGTTCGGCTTCTTCGTGGGCGCGGCCATCGCCAACGGCATCGGTAATTCGAACAGCAGCAACTGGAACGGCAACGGTTCGTGGAGCAGCCACGTGGCTCGCTGTGAGGCGCGTTTCCGCTCCTACAACGCCAACACCGACACCTATCTCGGCTACGACGGCAACTATCACCGCTGCACCCTCTGATCTGAGGGGCAGCAGAAAGCCGGGGCGTCTGCGGACGCCCCGGCTTTTCTTTTGGCGCAACGCTGTTCTGGGGACTGGTTCCCC
>CAMDAL010000374.1 GCA_945888565.1 Devosia equisanguinis
ACGGGCACATATCCTGTTTCTCGGCCGGATCAGCGACAAGAAGGGCACCCCGCAACTCGGCGAAGCGCTCAACCGGATGCGAGACCTGAATTGGCGCGCCACTATCGCCGGTGACGGCAATGTCGAGGCTGCACGGGCCAAGGCAGTCGAGTACGGTCTCGCCGACCGGGTGGACCTGCCCGGCTGGGTCGGCGCGGACCGCGTCGCCGAACTGATCGCGACCGCCGACATCCTAGTGTTGCCCTCGTTCATCGAGAACCTGCCGCTTTCCATCATCGAGGCAATGGCCTCGGGCGTGGCGGTGGTGGCAACGCCGGTCGGTGCCGTGCCAGATATCGTGCGCGACGGCGAGACCGGGCTGCTGGTGCCGGTGGGCGATGTGGATGCACTCACAGCGGCACTGACCCGACTCGTAGGCGACCCGGCGCTGCGCCAGCGCCTCGGGAAAGCCGGCCTGACGCTTCATCGCAACAAACTGGACCTCGCGCCATTTGCCGACACCATGCAGCGTGTCTGGACCCAGGCCGCAACGACGGGTCGGCGTTAACGCTAAGGTTACCTTTCGGTATCGCGTTGCCTCGGCTCTCAATATTTGTTGATGATTGCTGCTTGGGGGGAGTCGTTTGAATGGCATTTGATGTTTCTCGGTCGGCAATTGCAACCAACTCAGTAGATGACGCCGTCCGGCCCAGTAAAGTCGACATTCGATACGTCGATGATGCTGCCGAATGGGACGCGCTCGTCGCTGCGGCGCCGGAACCGCATCTACCGCAGGACTACGCCTACTCGGTGGGCAAGGCTGCCACCGGTTGGCCGGCTCGTCGGATCGTGTTCCAGATCGATGGCCGACCCGTGGCGTTTACGATAGTGCTGCAGATGCGCCGCTTCGGCGTGAAGCTGCTCAACCGGGTAAACCGCGGACCGATCTTCCTCGCCGCCAACCCCTCCGATGATCAGATTGTCGCCGTCTACAAGGCACTGCGCCGCCACTACGGCCGGCTGTGGACGCTTCCGCTGCTGATCGCCCCTGCCCTGCATCAGAATGGACGAACCGACCGGCTGCTACGGGAGGCCGGCTACCGCTACCGCGCACCGAGCTGCTGGCGGTCGGGCCGCATCGACCTGACCTTGGACGAGGAGCAGCTTTGGGCAAGCTTCAACTCGACGTTCCGCAACCGCACGCGGGCGGCCGAGAAGGCCGGAGCCGAGCTACGGATCGCCGAAGACGCCAAGACCTATGAATGGATGATCGCGCGTCATCTCGAGAACATGGAAGACAAGGACTTCTCGGCCGCCGGCCCCGCCATGCTGCGCGCGCTGCGCGAGGCCTCGCCGCACAATGTGACGGTGTTCCAGCTCATCCACGGTGGGGTGCCCCTCGCCGGAATGTCTGTGGTGCGGTTCGGTCATGTCGCGGAATACCATATCGGCTGGTTTGGCTCGGAGGGGCGCAAGCTCAACGCCGGCAACTTCCTGATGTGGCACCTGATGCGCGAGCTGAAGCGACGCGGTGTAAGGTCTTTTGACGTAGGAGGCCTCAAGCACGGCGATGGCTATGCGCGCTTCAAGCGCACCATGAATCCCGTCGAGTACGAACTCGCCAGTGAATGGATGAGCTTCTGAGGAGCGCTGCAATGAGCCTGATGGATGTCGCCCGTGGCGCCTATGCGCGAAGCCCAACGCAGCTTCGGCGCTCGCTAGCGCCACTGGTGTCGCTGCTCCCGACGAGGACCAAGTTCGGCTCCACCTATCGCAGGTGGCGCGGGCGCATCGCTCGCGCCAGGTCCGACGCTGCGTTTGCCAGCAATGAAAGCCTTGCCGCACTCCGCTCCGTCATGGCCAAGGCGCATGAAAGCAGCCCGTTCTACCACAAGCGGATCGACGAGGCGCTCGGCCCCAACTTCGATTTCTCCACCATGCAGGTTGGCGAGCTGCATATGCTCCCCGCGCTGCGCAAGGAGAATATCCGCGCCGCCGGCGACGCAATGCTGGCCGTTCCGAAGTGCCTCCTCGACAAGGGTGACACCAGCGGCTCGAACGGTGAGAAGCCGCTCTCGTTCTATCTCGACAAGGACCGCAGCGGTCGTGAGATGGCGTTCGTCTTTGACAACTGGGCGCGGGCGGGCTTCAGCGAGACCGACTCCAAGATCGTGCTGCGCGGCGTCGGCATCGACAACACCGGCAAGGTGCTGAACGAGTGGGAGCCCGCTCTGCGCGAACTACGGCTCTCGGCATTCCCGCTGACGCGGGAGCATGTGTCGATGTATCTCGACCTGATTGACAAGCACCGCGTGCAGTACCTCTATGGCTATCCCTCGGCTATCGAAGTGATGGGGCGGCACATGCATGCCTTGGGTCGCTCGCCCAAGCTGCCGATCCTGGGCGTGCTCCCGATCTCGGAACCGCTCTACGACCATCAGCGCCGCACCATCGCCGCCGCCTTCGGCCCACAAGTGAAGGTCGCCCATTTCTACGGGCTGAGCGAAAAGGTCCTGTTCGCCGATGAACTGATGGACCAGCCTGGCGTCTATGCCTTCAACCCGATCTACGGCCTTGCCGAACTGATCGATGAGCACGACCAGCCGATCACGACACCCGGCGTCGAAGGCCGCGTCGTGGGCACCGGATTCCTGTCGACGGGCATGCCGTTCATCCGCTACGACACCGAGGACCGCGCCACGCTGGTCGAGCTACCCAGCGAGGCAAACGGGCAGCGCCTCAAGGTGCGTGACCTCATACCGCGTCGCAAACCCGGCTTCCTCATCACCGCGGACGGCAACCGGCTGGTGACCGTCGATTTCACTCCGGAAAGCCCCCGCTTTTTCAAGGGCATCGACGAGTACCAGTTCTTTCAGGACCGGCCAGGGCATTGCACCATCCGCTACATCCTCGCCCATGATGGCGAGGAACAGGATGCCCACAACATCGCGCGCGACCTGCAGACGCGATCGCAGAACCGCATCCAGTTTACTGTCGAACGGGTATCGTCGCTCGGCTGCGGACGCGCCGGCAAGCGCGCCTTCATCGACCAGCGGCTCGACATCTCGAAGTACTGAGGGACTCTAGCCCTAGAGCCCCAGCGCTTCCAGCATTGCGAGGTCCGGCAGCGCCGGGCCTTTCGGCACGATGACGCTCATGCCGTAGGGGTTGGAGAACTCCCAGATCGACCATGGAATGTCGTGGTCCTCGGCGATGGTTCGCAGGGTCCTGAGGTAGCGCAGCCGGTCGGCATTGAACGCGCCGGTGCGGCCATCATCCGACATCAGGATCGTGCCGAACTCGCCCATGAACAGCCGCGAGGTCGGGATGCCGTGGGTTTTTGCCCAATCGACCGCCTGCCCTACCCGCGCCCGCATCTGCGCCTCCCCCCAGCCCTCGGCGAAGTACTCGTCGATATAGGGTCGCACCACCGCCAGTTGCCGCGCCTGCTCGTCGGGCGATACGCCGGCTGCCTGCATGTGCACTTCGAGCATGGCGCGCACCGCCTCGGGCGTGCCTTCGCTTGCCGGCCAGGGGAGACCGGAAGCAAAATCGCCCCGCCGGTCGGAACGCTGGTGGGTAAAGAGGTGCGGCTCGTACATGTGGAAGCTGTAGAGGATGTTGGGATCGTCGAAGCGCGGATCGAGGTCGGTGACCCCATCGACATTGCCGCCGCAGGCGCCCGTCGCGACGATGGTCATTTCCGCCGACACCGCGCGGATGGCGGCAACGGTTGAGGCCATGATCTCCTGCCAGTCATTGCTGCCCCACGCGTCGCAGGGATAGTGCGCCGGCTCGTTGAAGGGCTCGATCGCCACCTTGTCGGTGCCGAGCGGTTGGAGGGTTGCTGCGAGGTCGGCGATCATCTCACGATACTGCGCGACGCCGGGAGCGTTGGCCGGGCCGTTCACGAGACTATTGCTGTAGGCGGCG
>CAMDAL010000375.1 GCA_945888565.1 Devosia equisanguinis
CGGCGCATGTGGTGGTGGCGGGTGGAGCGTGGTCGCGGGCGCTGACGGCGCCGCTGGGCGACCTGATCCCGCTCGAGACGGAGCGCGGCTATAACACCACCCTGCCCTCAGGCTCCTTCGACCTGCGGCGCCAACTGGTGTTCGGCGGCCACGGCTTTGTGGTGACGCCGCTGTCGCATGGCGTGCGGGTTGGTGGTGCGGTGGAGCTTGGCGGGCTGAAGCTGCCACCCAACTACAAGCGCGCCGATGCCATGCTGACCAAGGCGGCGCGGCTGATGCCGGGGCTGAAGACGACCGGTGGCAAGCAGTGGATGGGCTTTCGGCCGTCGCTGCCCGACAGCCTGCCGGCAATCGGCCGGTCGCGGCCAAGCCCGCGCATCGTCTACGCCTTCGGGCACGGCCACCTCGGCCTGACGCAATCGGCCGCCGCCGGGCGGCTGGTGACGGACATCATCACCGGGGCGACGCCGTCGACCGACCTCGCACCCTTCTCTCCTCAACGGTTCTGACCATGGCTAGACACACCTTTTCCTGCATCGACGGGCATACCTGCGGCAATCCGGTACGGCTGGTGTCGGGCGGCGGCCCAATGCTCAAGGGCAGCACGATGATGGAGCGGCGGGCCGATTTTCTCGCCAACCACGACTGGATCCGCAAGGGCCTGATGTTCGAACCGCGCGGCCACGACGTGATGAGCGGCTCGATCCTCTATCCACCGACGCGGGACGACTGCGACATCGCCATCCTGTTCATCGAGACGTCCGGCTGCCTCTACATGTGCGGCCACGGCACCATCGGCACAGTGACGATGGCCATCGAGAACGGCCTGATGACCCCGAAGACGCCAGGCGTCGTCAACCTCGACGTGCCGGCCGGCAAGGTGGTGGCCGAATACACCATGGACGGCGCGTATGTTGACCGGGTTCGGCTGACCAACGTGCCGAGCTTTCTCCATTCGACGGACCTCGAGATCGACGCCCCCGGCCTCGGCAAGCTGAAGGTGGACGTCGCCTATGGCGGCAACTTCTACTGCATCGTGGACGCCCAGGAGAACTTCACCGATATCGCCGACTACACGGTTGGCGATCTGCTGCGCTGGAGCCCGGCGCTCCGAACGGCGATGAACGAGCGCTACGAGTTCATCCATCCCGAGAACGCCAACATCCGCGGTTGCACCCACATCCTGTGGACCGGCAAACCGACCGATCCGAAGAACACCGCTCGCAACGCCGTATTCTACGGCGACAAGGCGATCGACCGCTCGCCCTGCGGCACCGGCACCTCCGCCCGCATCGCCCAGTGGTATGGCCGCGGCAAGCTGAAGGTCGGCGACGCTTTCGACCACGAGTCGATCATCGGCTCGGTGTTCAACGGCCGCGTCGAGCGCGCCGTGAAGGTCGGCAACTATGACGGGATCGTGCCTTCGATCGCCGGCTGGGCAAGGCAAACCGGCATCAACACCATCTTCATCGACGACCGCGACCCGTTCGCCCACGGCTTCTCGCTGGTCTGACACCCCGGAGCGTCCCATGAAAATCACCGCCATCAAGGCCTGGCAGGTCGACCTGCCGCTCCGCGAAGGCCGCTATAACTGGTCGGGCGGCAACTTCATGGAAGTGTTCGACTCGACCGTCGTGGCGGTGGAGACCGACGAGGGCATCACCGGCTATGCCGAGTGCTGCCCGCTCGGCTCGGCCTACCTGCCCTCTTACGCCACGGGCGTGCGAGCTGGCATCGCGGAGTTCGGACCGAAACTGATCGGCATGGACCCGACTGACCTTGGGGCTCTCAACCGGCGGATGGACGCCGTGCTGCGCGGCCACACCTATGCCAAGGCGCCGATCGACATTGCGTGCTGGGACATCCTCGGCAAGGTGGCGGGGCTGCCCGTCTATAAGCTGCTGGGTGGAGCCGAGCAGGAGAACATCGCGCTCTACCGCGCCATCAGCCAGGAAGACTCGGGCGTGATGGCCGAGAAGATCGCCGGGTATCGGGCCGAGGGCTACACGAAGTTCCAGCTCAAGGTCGGCGGCGAGCCCAGCGACGACATCGCCCGCATCCGCGCCTGCCGTGCCATCCTGAAGCCGACAGACATTCTCGTTGCCGACGCGAACACCGGATGGACCAAGGCTGATGCGGCACGCGTGGTGGGCGCCGTGGCTGACCTCGATGTCTATATCGAGCAGCCCTGCATGACCTACGAGGAGAGCCTCTCGATCCGTCGGCGCACCTCGCTGCCCTTCGTGATGGACGAGGTGATCGGCTCGGTGAATGACCTGACGCGCGGCATCGCGGAGGACGCGTTCGACGTCATCAACCTCAAGATTTCCAAGGTTGGCGGGCTGACCAAGGCGAAGCTGATGCGCGACCTGTGCGTGGCACACGGCATCCCGATGACCATCGAGGATACCTGGGGCGGCGACATCGTGACGGCGACGATCGCCCACCTCGCCCTTTCGACCCCCGAGCGGTTCTGTTTCACCGCAACCGATTTCAACTCCTACGGCACGGTGGATATCGCCGAGGGCGCGCCGAAGCGGGTGAACGGCACCATGACCGCATCGGACGCGCCGGGCCTCGGCGTCACGCCGCTCTGGGATGTGCTGGGGCAGACCGAACTGGTGATTTCGTGAGGAGCAGCACGGCAATCCAGATCGTCGGCTGCCATGCCGAGGGTGAGGTTGGCGACGTGATCGTCGGCGGGGTGGCGCCGCCGCCGGGCGAGACGCTGTGGGAGCAGTCGCGCTTCATTGCGCGCGACCAGACGCTGCGCAATTTCGTGCTGAACGAGCCGCGCGGCGGGGTGTTCCGGCACGTCAACCTGCTGGTACCGCCAAAGAACCCCAAGGCGCAGATGGGCTTCATCATCATGGAGCCCGAGGATACGCCGCCGATGTCGGGGTCGAACTCGATCTGCGTGGCGACAGTGCTGCTCGACACCGGCATCATCCCGATGACCGAGCCAGAGACGCGGATGGTGCTCGAAGCGCCGGGTGGACTGGTCGAAGTCGTGGCGCGGTGTGCTGACGGCAAGGCGCAGTCGATCACCGTCACCAACGTGCCGAGCTTCGCCGACCGGCTGGGGGCGACGCTGGAGGTCGAGGGCGTCGGCACGTTGGTGGTGGATACCGGGTATGGCGGCGACAGTTTCGTCATCGCCGACGCCCACGCGCTCGGCTTCAAGGTGGCGCCGGACGAGGCGCGGGAACTGGCGGAGACGGGCATCCGGATTACCCGGGCAGCCAACGAGCAACTGGGGTTCACCCACCCGACCAATCCCGACTGGACGCATTTCTCGTTCTGCCAGATCGCGGCACCGATCGAACGGCGGGCCGATGGGGTGCTGACCGCGGCCAATGCTGTCGCGATCCAGCCGGGGAAGATCGACCGCTCGCCTACGGGGACCGGGGCTTCGGCGCGCATGGCGGTGCTGCGGGCGAAGGACGAGATGGCGGTGGGCGACAGCTATGTGGCGCGCTCGATCATCGGCTCGGAGTTCACCGGGCGGATCACCGCAGACACGGTGCTGGCCGGCAGGCCGGCGATCATCCCGTCGATCACCGGGCGGGCGTGGATCACCGGCACGCGGACGGAGATGCTCGATCCTGATGATCCGTGGCCGGCGGGTTACCGGTTGTCCGACACCTGGCCGCGTATCGGATGAGCGAGCGGGTCGATTTTGAGGAGTTGGTTCGGCTGATTGCGCAGGCATTTCAGCGACATGGCTGCTCGGCCGAGGTGGCGCAGATTGTCGCTCGGAACATGGTGACGGCCGAGCAGGATGGGGCAAAGAGCCACGGCGTGTTCCGCATCCCGGCCTATCTCAGTTCGCTTGATGCGGGTTGGGTGGACGGCAAGGTGGTGCCGGTTGTGGAGGATGTGG
>CAMDAL010000376.1 GCA_945888565.1 Devosia equisanguinis
ATGGAAACTGACGCAAACGGAATCACGCAGACCCAAGGCCGTCAACCGAGCGACGGCCAGCCGCAATGGGATCCCGATCGCCGAGGCCCCAATTCTGCAACAGGCTCTTCAGCCCTTCTCCAAACGGCGGGAGTTTTCTATGGCTTCGAGCGCGACAGCATTGCGGATGATCATGACCGACCCGATCAACGAAGCGCTGATACTCTATACCGGCTTCGGCAACTCGCCGTTCCCGCGCGCCAAGACGCCTTCGCTCGTGGCCCGCTATGGCGACACAGCGGCAGCGGAGCTGAAGCAGCGGATCGTCGGGCTGCTCGAGGAACTGCAGCAGCCTGTCGAAGGTCTGGAGAAACGCTCGAAGAAGAGCGTCACCGAACGCGCCATCGAGCAGCTCTCGCCCCGGCATCCCGAACTCGACGAATCGGGGCTCAAGGCGCTGGCCTGGACCTATTCCTTCGGCCTGCGCTGACAATCGGCGCCATCCATCGTTCGAAATTAGCGAACACTGCGTTCCGGAACCTTTGAGATTCCGGTGCTCGGATGGCTAAATCACGCGATCTGGCTCGTGTGGGGCCGGCAGAATCGATTTCCTACAGGTCTGTACGCCGGCTACACGCGTGTAACCCAGTGTCGCCGATGTGCCCCTGCTTCATCGGCGTGCCTGCTTGCGGAAGTGGGGTAAGGGCACTTATTTCGCCCCAGTAACATTTTGATACTGGAGTGCAGCAAATGTCCAAACCCAAAATCGGCATCATCATCAGCTCGACCCGTCCGACCCGCTTCGGCGAGAAGCCGGCGCAGTGGATCCTCGCGCACGCCAAGGCGCGCGCCGACATCGACGCAGAACTGATCGACCTGCGCGATTTCCCGCTCCCGCTGTTCGACGCCCCGGCTTCGGACCTCTGGATGCCGACCCCGAACGAGGTTGCCGCCAAGTGGCAGGCCAAGCTCAACGAATTCGACGGCTACATCATCGTCACCGCCGAGTATAACCGCTCGATCACCGGTGCCCTGAAGAACGCCATCGACTGGGCCTACAAGCCCTTCATGAAGAAGGCCGTGGCCTATGTCGGCTATGGTTCGGTCGGCGGCGCCCGCGCCATCGAGCACCTGCGGAACATCATGGTCGAACTGCAGGCCGTCTCGGTCCGTCACGCCATCCACATCGGCGGCTCGGATTTCGTGCCGATCATGTTCGGCCAGAAGACCTGGGAAGAGACCGCTCCGCGCTTCGACGCGTTCGTTCCCGAAGTGCTCGACAACCTCGTCTGGTGGACCAACGCCACCAAGACCGCCCGCGACGCCGACGCTGCCAACGCTACCAAGGCTGCCTGATCCAGTTTCCGGGGTCTTCTCCTTTCTCAACCCCGGACAGACGGGAGCGGCGCGCCCCTTCGCGCCGCTCCTTTTCATTCGCTGCTCACCAATCGACGCCAACCGCATTGCGCTTATGCATCCGCAAGGGCAGTTTGTCGTTGAGTGCCGAGGGTGAGCGGGTGTATTGAGCCGCCCACCCGATAACCGGGTGAGCACAGCGCATATGACGCAGACCACTACGTCCGGCACGCACGCAGCCGGCGCTGCGACGGCCACAGAAAACGGCCACGCGAAGAAGAACCTCCCGATCCTCGTCCTCGGAGCTCTCGGGGTCGTCTACGGCGATATCGGTACGAGCCCGATCTACGCTTTCCGCCAGGCCATGTCGGTGCGCCCCGGCGCCGCCGGCACGGAAGCCGAAGTGCTCGGGTTGCTGTCGCTCATCGTCTGGGCGCTGACGCTGACCGTCACCATCAAGTACATCTTTTTCGTCACGCGCGCCGACAACAAGGGTGAGGGTGGCACGCTTTCACTGATGTCGCTCGCCAAATCGGGTGTCGCCAAGGGCGGCTGGATCACGGCGCTCGGCGTCATCGGTGCTGCGCTGTTCTTCGGCGATGCCATCATCACACCGGCCATTTCGGTGCTCTCTGCTGTCGAGGGCGTGAAGCTGGTTGCGCCGCAGTTCTCGAACTGGGTGGTGCCGATCACGGTGGTGATCATCATCGGGCTGTTCGGGGTGCAGCGCTTCGGTACCGCCAAGGTATCAACGGTGTTCGGGCCGGTGATGGCGGTCTGGTTCCTCACGCTTGGGATCACCGGAATCATCCATATCATCGACAAGCCCGAGATTCTTCTTGCGCTGAACCCCGCCTATGGCGTGGGCTTCCTCTTCACGCACACGGGCATCGCGCTCATCGTCATCGGCGCAATCTTCCTCGCCATCACTGGCGCCGAGGCGCTCTATGTCGATCTCGGGCATTTTGGCCGGCGGCCGATCGTGGTGGCGTGGTTTGTTCTCGTCTTCCCCTGCCTGCTGCTCAACTATTTCGGGCAGGGCGCTTTCGTACTGTTCCATGGCATCGAGGACACGACTGATCCGTTCTTCCAGATGCAGCCCGACTGGTTCCTGATGCCATTCGTGGTGCTGGCGACACTGGCGACGGTCATCGCCAGCCAGGCGGTCATTTCGGGGACCTACAGCCTGGCGCAGCAGGCCATCGCGCTCAATTTCCTGCCGCGCATGACGGTGCAGCACACCTCGGATACGCAGTCCGGCCAGATCTACATGCCGCAGGTCAACACGCTGCTCATGGTGCTGGTCCTGCTGCTGGTGGTGTCGTTTGGCAGTTCGGCGGCGTTGTCGAACGCCTACGGCATCGCCGTGAGCGGGGTGATGCTGGTCACCGGCGTTCTGCTCGCCGTCGTCATGTGGCGCCGGTGGAACTGGTCGCCGATCGTGGTGCTGCTGGTAATCGTGCCGTTCCTGATCCTCGACAGCGCGTTCTTTGCCGCCAATGTCATCAAGATCCTGCAGGGTGGCTGGGTACCCGCGGTCGCCGCCGCAGCGGTCGCTGGCACCATGGGTATCTGGATCGCCGGCCGCCGCCGCCTCAGCGAGAAGACCCGTCGTGACGAGGTGCCGCTTGAGTTCCTGGTCGAGAACCTCTCGAAGAAGCGCCCGACCATCGTGCCGGGCACGGCAATCTTCCTCACCTCCGACATCGAGGGGGCGCCCACGGCGCTCCTGCACAGCCTGAAGCACTACAAGGTGCTCCACGAGCAGAACGTCATCCTCACGGTCTTTACCTCCGACCGTCCGCGTGTCGCCGATGACGAGAAGGTGCGCATTGAGGCCTACAACGACCTGTTCTATCGGGTGGTGGTGACCTTCGGCTACATGGAGACACCGAACATCCCGAAGGCGCTGGCGCTGGCCCGCAAGCTTGGCTGGAAGTTCGACATCATGAGCACGTCGTTCTTCCTGTCGCGCCGGGCCCTCAAGCCGTCGCCGAAGCGAGGGCTCATGCGCTTCGGCGACCGGTACTTCATCGCGCTGGCCCGAAACGCCACCGATGCAACGGAGTACTTCCACATCCCGACCGGTCGCGTGGTTGAAATCGGCACGCAGGTAGTGATCTAGTCGCCCCGCAACCAGGGACGGCCTGTGAAATCACTGGACATCGCAATTGCCGGCGCCGGGCCAGGCGGACTTGCGGCCGCATTGTTCCTCAGCCGTGCCGGTCATCGGGTGAGGCTGGTCGAACGCTTCGATCGCCCGCAACCCGTCGGCTCCGGCCTGATGCTGCAGCCGACGGGCCTTGCCGCGTTGCAGGCGCTAGGGCTTTATCCTGCCATGCGACAGCTCGGCGCGCCAATCGACCGGCTGGTCGGTACCGACGCGAAGTCCGGCCGCACGGTACTGGAGGTCGGCTATGGGCCGCTAGGAGCCCGTCCACTTTACCTCGGCGCGAAGGTGGAGCAATCCGTGCGGAGGCCGTTTTCGGGGCCTTGACATGCTCTGCCCGTCGTTTTGCTCCGTCAGGCGGCCGCTGCGGTCGC
>CAMDAL010000377.1 GCA_945888565.1 Devosia equisanguinis
CCGCCCGGCCCACCCCTACACCCGCGGCCTGTTGGCCTCGATCCCGAAAATGGGCGCCGCCGAAACCGACCGGCTGAGTTCCATCGGCGGCACACCGCCCGAGCCGGGCCGCCGCACCACTGGCTGCCCCTTCGCGCCGCGCTGCCCCCTTGCGCAGGCGATCTGTACCGAAACCGTCCCGAGGCTCGAACCCCTGCGCTCAGAGAGCGGAAAGCACCGCGTTGCCTGCCATGTCGCCCATCAGGTCATGGAGGCCGCATGATGGGCGCCGAACCGCTGCTCCGCATCGAAGGCCTCAAGAAGCACTTCCCGGTCCGCCTCGGCGCCTTCGGCGAACGCTCCGCCGTCGTCCAGGCGCTGGACGACGCAACCTTCGAGATCATCGAGGGCGAGACGCTCAGCCTTGTCGGTGAGAGCGGCTGCGGCAAGTCGACCACCGGCTTTGCCATTCTCAACTTGCACCGGCCGACCGCCGGACAGGTGATCTACCGCGGCGAGAACATTGCCATCTTCGACGAAAGGCAGATGCGGCCGATCCGGCGCGACCTGCAGATCGTCTTCCAAGATCCCTACTCAACTCTCAACCCCCGCATGACCGTAGGCGAGGCCGTGGGCGAACCGATCCTCTTTCATAAGCTCTGCAGCAAGGCGGAACTGCCCGGCCGCATCGAGCGGCTGCTCGGCGATGTCGGCCTGCCGGGCCGGTTTGCACAGCGCTATCCGCATGAACTTTCGGGCGGGCAGCGGCAGCGCGTGGCGATCGCGCGGGCGTTGGCCTGCGAGCCAAAGTTCATTGTCTGCGACGAGGCGATATCGGCGCTCGACGTGTCGATTCAGGCGCAGATCATCAACCTGCTGCTCGACCTGCAGGAGAAGTACGGGCTCACCTATCTCTTCATTGCCCACCACCTTGCTGTGGTCCGCCATATCTCGGACCGAGTGGGCGTGATGTATCTGGGGCGGCTGGCGGAACTGGGAAGCCGCGACCAGGTGTTCGGCGCGCCGCTCCATCCCTATACCAAGGCGCTGATGTCGGCTGTGCCCGAGGCCGATCCGGTGGCCGAGCGCAGCCGGCAGCGCCAGATCCTGCAGGGCGACGTCCCCAGCCCCCTGGCTCCGCCGGCTGGCTGCCGCTTCCATACCCGCTGCCCGATTGCCATGGAGCAATGCCGTTCGGTGGTGCCGGAATGGCGGGAGCATGAGGCCGGCCATTTCGTCGCCTGCCACGCCGTTCCGGCATGAGCCTAAAAGTTGCTGTCATCGCTGATGACCTGACCGGCGCACTCGATAGCTCTACGCCGTTCACATTGGCCGGCCTGAACGTCGTGGTAGCGACCCGGCCTGATGGGGTCGCTGCGGCGCTGGCACAGGCGCCGGACGTAATCGTCGTCAATTCGGTGACGCGGGCGGAAAGTCCAATGTTCGCCGCCGCTGTGGTGACGCGTATCTCCGCGCAGCTGGCGGCGGCCAACCCCGGAATTGTCTTCAAGAAGATCGACTCGCGCCTCAAGGGCAATGTGCAAGTCGAGACGGAAGCGACGGCGAAGTTCTTTGGGCGCAGTGCGATGGTCGTAGCACCGGCCGTGCCGGACCAGGGGCGACTGACCGTGGATGGCAAGGTCACAGGGCATGGCGTCGATCAACCGCTGCCGACTGCGCCCCTGTTCCCGCAGACCACGCTCATCGTCGACGCATCGGATCAGAGCGAACTCGATAGGCTGGCGGCGACGACAGACTGGCAGCAAACGCTCGCTGTAGGCGCTCGGGGGCTCGGCACGGCGCTGGCCAAGACCTTTGGACCCATCCGGCAGGAGCGCTTTGCGCCAGAGCCGAAGACGCTGTTTGCCATCGGATCGCATGACCCGATCACGGCAACGCAGCTGGAACGCCTCGGCGCCCGTGTACCGCGGTACGATGCGCCGCTCGGGCAGTTGAGCGAGCTTGCCACTCACTTGCCTGCGGCACTCGTAAGCACAGGACCCTTCGCGGGTCCCGATGCCGTGCTTTCGGCACGCTTTGCGCAGGCTGTAGCGCGGGAGATCGAGCGGCTGGCGCCAAACACCGTAGTGCTGAGCGGCGGCGATACGGCACTGGCCGTACTCGATGCGCTCGGCGTTGCACTGGTGTTTCCGCAGGGAGAAGCGGCGCCTGGACTGCCTTGGTTCTTGATCGAGCGCGAAAATCACCCCAGCATTCGCTGTATCGTCAAATCGGGTGGATTCGGCGGCGCCTTTGCGCTTGCCGATCTGCTAGTCTCGTAGAGCCATGACCCAGAACACCGCACCCGCCAATGAGGACGCTCCGCTCAAGCCGCGCGCTAGCAAACTTGTCGACCGCGTGTTCCTGGAGTTGCGGCAGCGCATTCAGGACGGCAACTTCGCGCCCGATACCAGGTTGCCGGGCGAACACGAGCTGGCCAGCATCTTAGGCGTGTCGCGGCCCATCGTTCGCGACGCGCTTGGCCGGTTGCGCGAACAGGGTATCGTCTATTCGCGCCAGGGTGCCGGCACGTTCGTGCAGGCAGCCGTTTCTCCGCAGGCGCAACTGGCCTATTCGCCAGTCAAGACCATTGCCGACATCCAGCGGTGTTACGAGTTCCGGCTGACGATCGAACCCTACGCGGCCTGTTTCGCGGCGCAGCGTCGCGATGATGCGGCGATCAAGAAGATCGCCGATGCGCTTGCTGAACTGCGTGACGCCACGAGCCACCAGCTACATCGCACCGACGCCGATTTCATGTTTCACCGCGCAGTGAGCGAGGCAGCCAATAACCACTACTATACAGCGTCAATGGATGCGCTCAAACCCCATATCGCAGTGGGCATGCACCTGCATGGCCTGTCGCTGATGGGGCCGCGCCTGCAGCTCGAGCGCGTGTATGGCGAGCACGAGAATATCTATCGCGCCGTGGCCGAAGGTCGTTCCGATGACGCGCGCGAGGCGATGCGAGTGCATCTCGAAGGGTCGCGCGATCGCCTTTTCGAAGGCAAGGTGTTGGATCTGTCGATCTAGCAGCAGGCTAGCTAGTCGGTCGTGAAGAAGCCGATTTGGGCGATTTGAGAGTTTAGGTGAAGGTCTTTCGGTTGATGGTGATCGGTGTGCGCTGCGAGGCGGCCAAGATCGCGGCCCGGATTAGGGCACAAAGAAGCTTCAGCCATGCCAGGAGCAGTAGGATGTTGTGGCCGGCGGCGACGAGGACGACGTTGATCGCGTCGCCGTTGGCGCCCTTGGGCCATTGACGCTCAAGTTTTCCGTCGGCCTTCATGTGTCCGATGATCGGTTCGACGGCGGTTCGCCGTCTGAGTTCGCGCTTAATGGTGGGCGAAGTGATGCCGCGGGTATTGGACAGATAGACTTGCGGGGTGGTCAGTCCGTGACCGCGATAGCCCCGGTCGACATAGGCCCGCTCGACCGAGGTGCCGGTGAGGCGCTCAACCTGGGCGATCTGGCTTTTCAGGGTATGGCCGTCATAGGGCAAGCCAGGGCGGGCCTGGGCGCCGACGATGAACTGTCCACCCACGGCGCGGGCATTGGTGACGGCGAAGGACGCTTTAACCCCGAACTCGAAACGGGTTCGCGCCTTACCCTTGGCGATGCATTCCACCTCCGGGGCGTGCAGCGCGTAGAGCTTGCTGGAATCACCGACCTTCTGGGCGAGCAGCCGGGCGATCGGTTCGCCCACGGGCCGGAACGCGGTTTCCAGGTCCGGCTGACCGGCGATCTTGCGGCCAATGTCACGATGCAGCCGCCCCACATAGGTGCGCATGCGGCGCACCTCACGCAACGCCTGCTTGTGGCCGCTGGTGTGGATCAGACGCGAGACCTCGCGCCGGGAGCGGACCGCCAGGCGCACGAAGGATTGGCGCAGCACCAGGCG
>CAMDAL010000378.1 GCA_945888565.1 Devosia equisanguinis
CGGCGACGTGATCGCCGGCCGCGCCATCAACAAGGACACGGCCGAACTCCCCCACGAACTGGTGCCTTTCAACGCCGAGCTCGCCCAGCGCATTAGCGACCGTGCGGTGCGCATCCTCAGTGCCACCGATGCCGGTGAGCTTCTGCCGCGCATCGCGCGGGATCGCGACCACTTCGAGTGCCGCATGTGCGCTTACGCCAACCGCTGCTGGAGCCTGCCCCAATGAGCGATGATCGTGACGACAAGCCCACCGGCGAGGTGATCCACTTCAACCCGTGGCGTGATTTCAACGACGCTGCCCCGCAGGAGGATCCGTTCGGCATCGAGCCCGATGCTGACCAGTTGGCGACGTTTCTGGATGTGGTCTTCGGCTATTGCGAAGGCCTGATCCCGGTGCGCGGTTTCGTCGACAAGGGGCAAGGTCGGGACGGCAAGCCGAACAATATCTGGATCGAGGCCGACGCCTCGGCCTTCGACAAGCTGGAAACCTTCGCCACCTGGGCGTGGCGCGAGGGCGCGGCCCTCTACGTCATCCCCGGCACGGTGGCGGCGCAGGGTCAGGCACGCGCCCACGAGGTCCTGCAGATGCAGGCCTTGGTTGTCGATCTCGACGCGGGCGATATCCCGGCCAAGCTCGCACATCTCGTCCGCCACCTCGGCACGCCTACGCTCACCGTCGAAAGCGGCGGCCGGACGCCCGAAGGCGCCACCAAGCTGCATGTCTGGTGGAAACTGACAGAGGCGGCCAGCGGCGAGGATCTCGCAGCCCTCTGCCGCCTGCGTGGCGACATTGCCATGAAGGTGGGTGGCGACACCCATTTCCGCTCGGCGCACCAGCCGATCCGGGTGGCAGGCTCGGTGTATCACAAGGGCGGCTTTCAGCGGCTCGTCCAGATCCGCGACCATCACCCCGTCGAGGTCGATCTCTCGGAGTTCGCGGAACAGGTTGCCGCCATGCCAGCGCTGCCGGGCGTCGGCGTCGAGCCCACGCCCGAGGCCAGTGCCAAACCCTCGCTCGAAGCCATTCTCACCACCCCCGTGCATGAGGGCGGCATTGACCAGTGGACCCGCTTCGAAGGGGTGAGCGCTGCGATCGGTCACTACGTCCGGCTGGTCCACGACGGCAAGATGACGCCCGATGACGGTTGGGAAGCGATCTGCCAGTACAACGCCGCCATGATACGCCCCGCCTGGCCAATGGAGCGGCTGCAGCAGGAAGCCGACCGCCTCTGGGCGCTGCACGTCGGGAAGAACGGCCCGGCGCTGCTGCGCAACGACGCCGACCAGACCACAGCGCCGATCAGCATGACTGCCTACAAGCTGCGTGAGCTGCTCGCCGATACGTCTCCCATGCCGGACGACATCATCGCGCCGCGTGTGCTGACGCCGGGTGGTCTGCTGGTCCTGGGCGGCGCGCCGAAGGTGGGTAAGAGTGATTTCCTGATCAGCCTTCTCGTCCACCTGGCTGCCGGTGTGTCCTTCCTTGGCTTCACACCCAACCGTGCCTTGCGGGTCTACTACCTGCAGGCCGAGATCCAGTATCACTATTTGCGCGAACGGCTCCAAGGCATCCGGCTTGATGCGAGCGTCATTGCGGCCGCACTCGACAATCTGGTTGCGACACCAAAGCTCCGCCTCCTTCTCGACGAAAAAGGCATCGCCCTCGCGGCTGCTTCAATCCGGGAGCATTTCCCAGACGCACCGCCCGACATCATCTGCATCGACCCGATCCGCAATCTCTTCGACGGCGGTCCCGACAGTGGCGGCGAGAACGATAACGCCGCGATGATGTTCTTCCTCAACGAACGGGTCGAGCGGCTGCGCGAGGCCGTGGCGCCGGATTGCGGCATCATCCTCGCTCACCACACCAAGAAGATGAACCGCAAAGCGGTGGGTGAGGATCCGTTCCAGGCGCTGTCCGGCGCCAGCGCGCTGCGTGGCTTTTATACCTCGGGGCTGCTGATGCACCGGCCTGACGAGGACAGCACCATGCGCCGGCTGGAAATCGAACTGCGCAACGGCCCGTCGCTGGCGACCAAGCTGATCGACAAGGTCGATGGCCGCTGGGTTGAGCTGAACCCTATGAACGAGCGCCTGGTGCGCAAGGAGGCGGGTGCGAAGCTCGATGCCGAGCGTCTCCGTAAGCATGACGTCATCCTCGGCATGCTCCTGGACGAGGCGGCAAACGAACGCCTCTACACGACCATGCAATTCGCCGAGGCTTTCGAGAACCGGGGCGGGCTGGGCAGCAAGTTCACCATTCGGGATCGTCTGAGCGTCCTCTCCACGAAGGGTTTCGTGAAGTTCCTCCGTGATGGGACGCCGTTCGGGTACGCCATCGCCCGCTCGCGATGGGGGTACCTCTGTGTCGAGGGCATGGAATTCCCGCCGCAGGAGACGATCGACGAGGTGACGGGAGAGGTCATCTCATCCCCCCAACCGGTCTATCCGAGCCACTTCAAATGCGCCCAGTCGGGGGCCTGTCTCGACGTCGAAAACCCCACCGTCTGGGTCTATCCGGAGGGGGCCGAGGACGCACTAACTCCTCAGGAGTTGGGACCAACTCCTAACTCCTCCGATTCCGGAAACTCAACAAAATCAACGGTTTAACGACTTCAGAGGAGTTGGTCACCAACTCCTCACGAACTCCTCCCCAACTCCTGTTTAAGGAAGGAAAATCAATATGTTACACAAGAAAGAGGAGTTGGGTGTTTCACCTCTATTCTATGAATGGGTCGCACGGGAGTGCCGACCCATTTCGAATAGTAGATTTGCGCGCGCCCGATCCCCCCATGACTGGTGCTGTGGTAGGTCCGTATGACGACCCCCAGGCTCCGCGTGGTGCATGCCATCAACTTCCGCATCCTGCCGCTGCCTGACACCGTGCTGATGCTCGAGGGCCAGCGCTATGTCGCCATCGGCAGCAGACTGCACCGGAAGCCGGATGGCACTGACGTTCCGCTGGTCGTCTGGCGCAGCCACTGCGCCGAGTGCGGCATGCCCTTTGAGTGCTCGACCACCCTGAAGGGGTCTCACCCGAACCGCCGTTGTCCGGAACATCACAGCCCCGGCGCCGCGGTGACCCGGAAGGGCCAGGCCAGGCAGAAGAAATTCCTCGCCCGCAAATGGCGACGGAAAGCAGCGAGCCCAACGGGCCGCTGATCGGGCGGCGGCAGCCAGTACCGCCAAGCACGAGGCTGCCGCCGTCCTCCACCACGACAATCATCCTCACGCAAGGAGACCACCATGGTACCCGCGACTCTGCCTGCGCCCGCGGCAAAGGCAACCCCGACGATTCCATCCATCCTCGCCCTTGACCTTGGCACCAGCATGGGCTGGGCGCTGCGGCTCGGAACCGAGACCCACAGCGGCACCGTGTCCTTCCGACCCAGCCGCTATGACGGCGGCGGCATGCGTTATCTGCGCTTTCGCAGCTGGCTCGATCAGCTGGCCTCAGAGCACATGCTGCCCGAGGCCGTTTACTTCGAGGAAGTGCGCCGGCACGCCGCAACCGATGCCGCCCACATCTTTGGCGGTCTGCTCGCCACACTGACGTTATGGTGCGAGCAACGCAGGATTCCGTACCAAGGCGTTCCTGTCGGCACCATCAAGCGGCACGTCACCGGCAAGGGCAACGCCGACAAGCAGGCGGTGATCGCTGCCGTACGCGACCGTGGCTTCATGCCCGCAGACGATAACGAGGCCGACGCCATCGCCATCCTCCTCTGGGCCCTCGAGACCAAGGGAGGCGTGCTGTGATGGATGCGGAAGCAATGCTCACCGAAGCGGCCCGCATCGTTGCCGAGCGGCGTATGGCCTATGGCGACCCGGCTGCGTCCATGGCCGCGATCGCCGCACG
>CAMDAL010000379.1 GCA_945888565.1 Devosia equisanguinis
CGCAATCGAGATGACCAGCGGGAAGAACGCCACCAGCACGGTAATGACGATGCGCGGCAGCTCGTTGGTCCCGAGCAGAACGACCAGGATGGGCGCCAGCGCCACCTTGGGGATCGATTGAGTCCAGACGAGGAACGGATAGACCGCAGCCGCGATGGCCGGCGACGCGGTCAGAATCACCGCCAGCGGCAGGCTGATCAGGATCGACACCACGAAGCCCAGCATGACGGTCTTGAAGGTCGCTGCGGTGTGTCCGGCCACGGTGGAACCGATGGCCATCGTGTCAATCCAGATGTCGCTCGGCGCCGGCAGCAGGTACCCCGGAATGGCGAAGGCGCGACAGGCGCCTTCCCACAGCAGGAACAGGCAGGCGGTGGCAATCAGCGGCAGCACCACCTCGTAGAGCGCGGCGCTTTTCTTCCTGCGGCGGGGCGGCTTCTGCCGCTCCTCAAGCGGCGGCGCGGCCTGGACCGACATGGCGTGTTCCAAATATGAGTTGGCGGATGCGCTGGCTGGCTTCGTGGAATTCCGGCGTGGCCTCGGTCTCGAAGCTGCGCGGGCGCGGCAGACCGATCTCGATGATCTCGGCGATTCGGCCAGGCCGCGGCGACATAACGACCACGCGGTCGGCCAGCACCACGGCCTCCGTGATCGAATGCGTGACGAACAGGACGGTCTTGGGCCGCTCGCTCCAGATGCGCAGCAGCTCCATGGTCATCTCCTCGCGCGTCAGCGCGTCGAGTGCCCCGAAGGGCTCATCCATCAGCAGGATGTCCGGATCGTGCACCAGGGCGCGGCAGATGGCGACCCGCTGCTGCATGCCGCCCGACAGCTCGCGCGGCGACTTTCCCTCGAAGCCTGTGAGGCCCACCAGCTTGAGCAATGCCATCGCCTTGTCGGTGCTGGTCGAGTCGATGCGGTGCATCATGCGCAAGGGGAACAGCACATTGTCCAGCACACTGGCCCACGGCAGCAGGGTCGGCGCCTGGAAGACGATGCCCGTCTCCGCCCGCGGCTCGGTAATTTCTTCTCCCCCGATCGAGGCCCGTCCTGCTGTTGGCAGGATCAGCCCGGCCACGATGCGCAGAAGGGTGGACTTGCCGCAGCCCGAGGGGCCCACCAGGGTGATGAACTCGTTGCGGCCGATCTCCAGCGACACGTCCTGCAGCGCCGTGACCTGATCGCCGTCACGGCTGTTGAAGATGCGCGTGACCCGGTTGATTGAGATCACTTCGGATCCCCTACTTCGTGACCTTGCTCGTGTCGATCGCGGTCTTGTAGTCGAAGCCGGGCTTCAGCTCGTTGGCCGTGGCGATGGTCTCCCACGAGAACTTGAGCCGGTCCGGGCTCTCCTTGCCCCAGCCGAACTCCTTGCTGTGGTCGTTGAAGACGAACTTCATCACCGCCTTGACACTGCCCATACAGTCGTCCAGCTCGACCTCGGGAAAGCGAGTGACGTGCAGCTTGCAGGCTTCCTCGGGATTTGCCGCGGTCCATTCGAAGGCCTCCTTGGTGGCGGCCAGGAAGCGCTTCACCAGATCCGGCTTGTCCTGGATCATCTTGTCGGTGGTGATGAGACCCGCAGCGTAGATCTTGAAGCCGACCTCGACGAAGGGCAGCGGCAGGATTTCCTGACCCGCCTTCACCGCCGCCTTGTTGATGTAATAGTAGTGAATCGAATAGAACGGCGCCGCGTCGATGTTCTTGGCGATCAGCTGAGCCGCCATCGCGGCTCCGTCCATGTTCGTCCAGATCAGCTTGTTGGGATCAGTGCCCGCCTTCTTGGCGACTTCGGGGAAGTAGAAGCGGTGGCTGTTGCCCGGCGTGATGCCGATCTTCTTGCCTTCCAGCCCCTTGAAGCTGGTGATGCCTGAACTCTTGAGCACGAACAGCGAATGCGGCGATTCGTTATAGAGTACGGCGATCATCTTGACCGGCACGTTGGTCCGGGCCCGCGCCGTCATGACGGCCGAGATATCGGCAACGCCGAAATCCGCCGCACCCGCAGCGACCTTGGTGACGGTGTCGCCCGAGCCGTAGCCGCGCGTGATGGTGATGTCGATGCCGTGCTTGGCGTAGATGCCCTTGCTCCAGGCGCCGTAGTACATCGCGTGCTCGCCCGACGGGATCCAGTCGGTCTGGAAGCGGACCTTGTCCTGTGCGAGCGCCGGCCCGCCAAGCAGGAACGTCAGGGCAAGCGCCGCCAGTCCTGTGCGACGGTGAAACGATGTTGACTGCATGTGGGCCTCCCCCGGTCGTGTCCAACCCAGTTAAGGAAGCAAGATCGGTGCCATGCCCAGATCGCTAGGCGAGCCAGCCCAGGGTCACCGCGACGAGGACGGCGTAGCGCGCGGTCTTGCCGATCCCGACGAGCAGGACGAAGGACAGCAGGGGTGTCCGGAGCGCACCGGCGACCACGGTGAGCGCATCGCCACCGAACGGCAGCCAGGCGAGCAGCAAGGACCATACGCCCCAGCGGGCATACCAGCGCTCGACTCTTTCATAGTCGTGCGGCTTCACGGGAAACCAGGACCGGTCGCGGAACCGCTCGATAACGCGCCCGAGTACCCAGTTGACCACCGAGCCCAGCGTGTTTCCGAGTGACGCCGCGAACAGCAGGGTCTGCCAATGCGTCGGCTCGGCCATCAGCAGGCCGACCAGCACCAGCTCGGACTGGAAGGGAAACACCGTGGCCGCCAGGAAGGCGGCGGCAAACAGTCCGGCGTGGCCGAAGATGAGAGAACCAGGATCCATCGACCTTCACTTACAGGAGTGGATAGGTAATGGCGCAGCCAATATGCGGATCGAGGCAATGGTCTCGGAACGTCATGGAACACCTCCGGAGCCACACCCAACCGGCCTGCGGATTGCCGGAGCGCCCTCCTCCTGGCGGGGCGCTCCGTTCGGATGCCCGGCTCCTCGAAGCCCACGTTTCCGAAGTGCCACGGCAGGTCAATAGCCGCTACGATGCGGCGCTCTCCCCAAATGGCGAAGAAAGAAGCTGCATGCGCACAGTCAAGGACGTCACCTTCGATCTGCTCCGCAAGCTCGGTCTCACGACCGTCGTCGGCAACCCCGGCTCGACGGAAGAGACCTTCCTCAAGAATTTCCCCAGTGACTTCGACTATGTGATGGCCCTTCAGGAAGCGAGCGTCGTCGGCATTGCCGACGGGATCGCCCAGGGCCTCCGCAAACCGGTCATCGTGAACGTTCATACCGGCGCCGGCATGGGCAATGCGCTGGGCTGCATCGTCACGGCCTACCAGAACAAGACCCCGCTGATCATCACCGCCGGGCAGCAGACACGCGAGATGCTCCTGCTGGAACCGCTGCTCACGAACATCGATGCCGCGAACCTGCCGCGGCCGTGGGTGAAGTGGGCCTACGAGCCTGCACGCGCCGAGGATATTCCTGCGGCCTTCATTCGCGCCTATGCTACGGCCATGCAGCAGCCGTCCGGTCCGGTCTTCCTGTCCCTGCCGCTCGACGACTGGGACAGGCCCATGCCGGAGATCGACGTCTTCCGCACGATCGCCACGCGAATGGGACCAGATCCGGCCCGGGTCGCCGAATTCGCCGAGCGCATCAACGCCGCGAAGTCGCCCGTTATCGTCTATGGATCGGACCTGGCCCGCAGCCAGGCCTGGAACGAAGGCATCCGGTTCGCCGAGACGCTGGGCGTTCCCGTGTGGACGGCGCCCTTCGCCGAGCGAACCCCTTTCCCGGAAACGCACCGCCAACATGCCGGCGCGCTGCCCGCGGCCATCGGGCCGCTGGGCAGGAAGTTCGAAGGCCACGATCTGGTGATCGTCATCGGCGCGCCCGTGTTCCGCTACTATCCTTATGTCGGCGGCGACTA
>CAMDAL010000380.1 GCA_945888565.1 Devosia equisanguinis
GCGCTCGGCTACCTGATGCAGCATGGCTATGGCACAGAGGCCGACACCGCCTACGCCGCCCGCCTCTACCAGTACGCTGCTGATAGCGGCATCGCGCAGGCCCAGCTCAATCTCGCCATGCTCTACGAGGACGGGATCGGCGTGCCGCAGGATTTCGCCCAGGCCCGCCTGCTCTATCGGCAGGCCGCCGACAATGGCCTCTCCGATGCGGCGGCGAACCTGGGGGTGCTCTACCTCGGCGACACCGGCGACGCGGCCGACTACGACAAGGCCATGCTCTACATCCGGCGCGCCGCCGACGCCGGCAACCCCATCGCGCTCAACAATCTTGGCTATCTCTACGAAAACGGCCTCGGCACCTCCGCAGACCTGGTGCAGGCGCGCGAAAACTACGAGCGCTCAGCCGCGTTCGGCTACCAGCCCGCAGCCGACAACCTCGCCCGGCTCGACGCCGCCATGGTGATCGAGGTGCCGCCATCCGACGAACCGACGATCATCACCGCCCCGGTTGCCCCGCTGGCCGGGCCGAAATTCTACCCCAAAAGCAAGATCGAGAACTGAGCGGCACGCCCGGCCTCACAGCCCGCTCGTATCCTTTCGCACCGGCTGCCCGGTGCCGCCGCCGTACTCCTGCTCGCGCCGGCTCGCCAGCACCGCCACCGAAGCCGCCACGCGGTGCGCTGTCGAGAAGAACTCGCGGTGAATAAGGAACGCCACCGTGATCACGGTCGCCGCGATCGCCGCCCATTCCGAGGCGAACCAGAACACCATCGGCACCGCGAAATAATAGGCACGGATGCCATTGTTGAAGTTCTTCGCCGCCAGCGAATTGAGCTGCGCGATGGCGATCACCTCCTCCGCCGAGGTGTGCCCGGAATGGTCGATCGCCCCGATCAGGATGCAGAAGTGGTTGAACTGCCGCAGCGCCAGCGTGAAGGCGAAAAAGCTCAGCACGAACACCGCCAGCATGGTGAACAGGTGCACCTGCACGTCCGGCGTCGAGTAGCTTGCCCGCAGCCCCACCGTCGCCAGCGTATCCATCAGCGCCGTCAGGTTGCCGAAGGCGGTGAACACCGCCAGCATCAGCAGCACCGAGGTCGAGGCCAGAAAACTCACCGACCCCATCAGGTTGCCGGCGAGGATGGCGTCGAGCGGCGTCTCGCGGCGGACGGCGTTCGCCACCCAGCGCCGCCGCTGCATCGACATGATCGTGCTCAGCGACGGCCGCAGCTTTTCCAGCAGCGGCACCCCGTAATTGTAGGCAAACCAGCAGATCAACGGAAATAGCGTGGCAAACAACGTCACGGCGCCGGCCCCCTCGGGAATCGGCGCACCTTAGCGCGCCGCGCATCCGCTTTGCACCTGCCCGTCGGCGGCAGGCCGAACCGCCCTACAACGTCCGCGCGTACTTCATGAAGATCCCCTGGATGCCATCCAGTACGTCCTGGCCCAGCGTCACGTCGGCCGCGGCGATATCGGCCTTCAGCTGTTCCATCGTCGTTGCGCCGATGATCACCGAGGTCATGAACGGCTTGGTCAGGCAGAAGGCGATCGCGATCTGGTTCACGTCCAGCCCGTACTGCTTGGCCAGCTCGATATAGGCCCGGATTGCCGGCTCGGTGTACTGGTTGTTGCGATAGGACGACCCGGAGACCGCGCCACGCGTGCCCGGCGGCAGCACGCCGCCAAGGTACTTGCCGCTGATCGCACCGGCGGCCAGCGGAGAGTAGGCCAGCAGCCCGATATCCTCGTGATAGGCGAGCTCGGCGAGGTCGAGATCGTAGTAGCGGCGCAGCAGGTTGTATTCGTTCTGGATGGTCTGCACCCGCGGCAGGCCATGCGCCTCGGCGAACTTGAGATATTGCATGGTGCCCCATGCGGTCTCGTTGGACAGGCCGAAATGCAGGATCTTGCCTTCCTGGACCAGCTCGCCCATCACCTGCAGCACTTCAAGCATATTGGGCAGCACCGCCGCCTTGTCCTGCATGTAGGGATTGTAGTCCCACGAACCTTCGAAGTGGTAGTGCCCGCGGCGCGGCCAGTGGATCTGGTAGAGGTCGATGCGGTCGGTCTGCAGCCGGCGAAGGCTGTCTTCCACCGCTTCGCGCACGCTCGGACCGTCGATGCCGCGCCCGCCGCGCACCCAGGGCCGCCCGCCGCCTGCGACCTTGCTGGCCAGCACGACCTCGTTGCGCTTGCCGGTCTTCTGAAACCACGTCCCGATGATCTCTTCGGTCTTGCCGAAGGTTGAGGCATCGGGCGGCACCGCGTACATCTCGGCGGTATCGAAGAAGTTGATGCCCTGGGTGATGGCGTAGTCCATCTGCGCGTGGCCGTCGGCCTCGCTGTTCTGCTTGCCCCAGGTCATGGTCCCTAGGCAGATTTCCGACACCATCACGTCCGTGCGGCCGAGCTTCTTCATCTTCATTTGCGGCATCCCCGTTCCCATTTGGCGCGCACCCTAAAGCGCTTTGGGCAAAAGGTGCAGGGCTTTCCGGTCCGAAAGCGCGACAAAATCAAGGGCTTCGATCATCGTTCACGGAAAGCGGACCGCGGGTTGCGCTGGCTGGCGGGATGGGGGAGATTGCGCCCGCCAACCGGGGAAACGCCTTGTTCCGCACCATCGTCTTCGCCTTGCTCGCCGCCCTCCTCGCCCTGACGCCTGCCCGTGCGATCGATGAGCCGCAGATGACGCGCATTCCCACCATGTCGGTCAGGGAGCTCGATGCCTTCATCAACTCCGTCGGCGTCGCGGTAAACCAGGATACGCTGAAGCTGCGTGCCTTCGCCCAATCCGGCGCCTGCCTCGAGCTCGTCCGCGCCGCCAACTCCTTCGCCCTCGCCTACACCGCCATGGCATCCGTGCGCGATGCAGCCGTGAAGCGCGACGAGAAGGAAGCCCCGATCATCCGCGCGCGGGCAGTACAGACCCGCGTCACCACCTTCGCCGCTCGTGTCCGGGCCGAGGAGTATCTGGCGCAGCGCTGCCGCAGTTTCGTCGTGCCGGCCGAAAACGCCGACGATCCGCGCTATGCTACCCCGGTCAAGGTGCCCAACGCCGACTATACCGACGCCGTCATCGACGCGCGCCAGACGGCCGAGACCAACCTCGCCATCGCCGTCGCTGCCGGCCTTTCCGGCAAATGCCCGGAGGCGATCGTCGCCGGGCAGAACATCGCCCTGCTGCTCCCCTATATCCAGAAACTGCTGGCCGACACCGAGAAACGCCCCGAAGTCCTCGGTCCGCGCGCCAGCCGCCGTGGCCTCGAAGTATCGCGCCGCCAACTCGTCGCGGCACTCGAAAAGCTGCAGGCCGAGTTCGGCGAAAAGTGTCGGGCGCCGACGTCCGAACCATCGGGCGCCACCACCGATCCGAAGCAGCCTGAATAACCGTTCAGCCGGCGTTCATCATCACGGCGGAAATCGCGCAGCTTTGCGAATGAAATCCGAACTGCCGGTTTTCGGGGCTTTTCAGGCCGGTTCAAAAAAGTGTCACGCCACTGCGCTTTTGGCCTTGAGCTTCCCGGCCACACCCCCTATATACCCCCCCAGCGCCGCGGTGGATGCACCGCACTTCTGAAAAGCGCAAAAAGCCCAAGGCTTACAAATACTTGGCGCGGGGTGGAGCAGCCCGGTAGCTCGTCAGGCTCATAACCTGAAGGTCACAGGTTCAAATCCTGTCCCCGCAACCAAAAAACCCTGTTAAGCCAACGGCTTAGCAGGGTTTTCCCTTTTTGGGCTAGTACCGGTGCACAGAGGTTCTGACGGGTTGGTAGGGCGTCAGCGCAAGATTGGCAGGGCCTCGGGGGCGACGATGATCTGGATGCTTGGTGCGGCGCCGGACT
>CAMDAL010000381.1 GCA_945888565.1 Devosia equisanguinis
GAGTGTGGCCAGCAACACCACGAAACCGATCCGCGCCGAGCGTGGCGCATCCGCCTGTCCGGCGGCGCGCGGCCAGCGCCGCACCATCCGGTGCCGCGCCGCATCCATCATCGGTGCTTCGGCCAGCGCCGCCAGCTCGGCCCGGATGGCCGAGTACGGCACGATGGCAATCAGGCGCCGCAGGTCGGGCCTGATCTCGTGCAGCAGTTTCAGGCGCAGCAGCGTCTCGAACCTTGGCGCCGAGTAGACGATCTCCAGGTCGAGCAGCGCCATGCGCAGCGAGCGGATTTCCCCCAGCCGCTCGATCTTCTCGATCACCGGCCGGCCGGGCGATCCGGCGGGCACCACGGGGAAGAATTCGAGCCCGGCCCAATCCGCCGCGCGCGCCATCACCACTGTCTCGCCCAGCCCGAAACGGTGGGCGCAGTAATCCAGCGGATCGACCTCCAGCTCCAGCGCGGTCGTCAGCAGCGCCAGAGCTTGCTCGTCCGTTTCGATATACTCGAAAAGTATTGCCCGAAGGAGTGCTCCCGCCTCCGACATCGGACCCCGCCAGCATTGTGTTAAGTAAAAGTTAACATCAAGATTAGGGGTCAAGTAGTGGCAGTCGTCAAGTGTCGCGCTGCACTGCTGCGCGCCCGCCCCTCGCCAACCGGGGCGAATTCGGCGATAAGCCGAGGCAGACCCGCTGTCGGGAAGCCCATGCGCGCCATCGCCTTTGCCCTATCGCTGTTGCTCGCCGCCCCGCTCGCCGCCTTGGGCCAGGCGCTGCCCTATCATATCGATCCGGGCGCCCGCGATGTAGTGCCGAACCTCGCGGTGGTGCCGGCCATCCGCTTCCTCACCACGGCCGACTATCCGCCGTTCAACTACCGCGACGACACGGGCGAACTGGTCGGCTTCCATGTCGATCTTGCCCGCGCGCTGTGCGACGAGCTGAAGATCGCCTGCACCGTGCAGGCCTGGCCGTGGGAACAGGCGACGCGGGCGCTCGAGGACAACCAGGGCGATGCACTGATCGCCGGGGTCGCCATCACCCCCGAAAACGGCGAACTGTTCGACTTTTCCTCGATCTACCTGATGCTGCCCGGCCGCTTCGTCACGACCGTCGCGGCGGCGCAGAATTTTGATCCGCAGGGTCTCGCTGGCCGAAAGGTGGCGCTGCGCCAGGGCTCGACGCATGAGGAGTTCGTGCGCCGCTACCTGCCGGCGGCCCAGATCGTTGGCTTCGACAGCGAGTTCGCGGCGCTCGAGGCGTTGCAGAAGGGCGAGGTCGATGCGTGGTTCGGCGATGCGCTCCGCGCCTCGTTCTGGCTCAACACCCATGTCGGCTGCTGCGACTTCGCCGGCGAGCCGTATTTCCGGCCCGACCTGTTCGGCGAGGGTCTCGCCGTCGCCTTCACCCCCGGCCACGATGCGGTGCGCCAGGCCATCGACTACGGCCTGTCGCGCCTCAAGCGCTCGGGCGTCTACGACGAGCTCTACCTGCGCTGGTTCCCGGTGAGCTTCTACTAGCTAGAGTGCTTCCAGAAGACTCTTCTGGTTCGGAAGCGCGACCCGTTCAGTCCAGGCCGCGCATCCGGGCCCGGGCGCTCGCCTCGATGGCGCCGGTGACGAGGCTGTTCACGCTGAGCCGGTCGCGGACCATTTCGAGCAGGCGCAGTTCTTCCTGCGGCAACTGCACGTCGATCACCGCGACTTCGACGGCCAGCGCGTAGGCCGTGTCGTGCAGGCGCTCGGGGATCACCGCCGTCGCCGCGTCGAGCACGCCCTCGAAACCCACTTCATTGGTCATGTCGACCGCTTCGTTGGCAACGCGGCTCAACTGGTCCATGTCGTAGCCGCCGAACACTGGCGAGCGCACGACGAGGTCGGCGATCGCATCGAGTTCGTTCTGCGAAATCCCCTCATCCGACGAGGCGGTGACCACCATGATGTGGATGAGCGCGTCCTGAACCGAGAGAGCCATTGATGTCCTGCCTTGCAAAAGTCCCGCATAACTAGGCAGCGCGCCAACGCTTGGCAACCCACGCGCCCTTCGTTTGCTTGACGGAACCTTGCCCGCTGGTGCATTGAGCCGCATTCCCTCCATCGCTATTGAGGCAGCCCGTGCCCGCGCCCCTTCCGACCCTTGATCCCGCCTTCTTCGATGCCGCGCAGACCGCCCGCGCCTGGCCTTTCGAGGAAGCAAGGAAACTGGTCGCGCGCGTTCAGCGGCGGGGCCTCACCGAAGTGCTGTTCGAGACCGGCTACGGCCCCTCGGGCCTGCCGCATATCGGCACGTTCGGCGAAGTGGCGCGTACCACCATGGTCCGCACCGCGTTCCGGCTGCTGACCCGCGACGAGATCCCGACGCGGCTCCTCTGCTTTTCCGACGACATGGACGGCATGCGCAAGATCCCGGAAAACGTTCCGGATCGCGCCGCGCTCGAGCCCTATGTGCAGATGCCGCTGACATCGGTGCCCAACCCCTTCGGCGGTGAGCACAAGAGTTTTGGCGAGCACAACAACGCCATGCTGCGCCGTTTCCTCGACACCTTCGGCTTCAACTACGAGTTCGCCAGCGCCACCGAATACTACAAGGCCGGCAAGTTCGACGACGTGCTGCTGCGCGCCGCCGAGCGCTATGCAGAGATCATGGCCGTGATGCTGCCGAGCCTCGGCGAGGAGCGCCAGGCGACCTACTCGCCCTTCCTGCCAATCTCCCCGATCTCCGGCCGCGTCCTCTACGTGCCGACGAAGGCCGTCGACGCCAAGGCCGGCACCGTCACCTTCGCCGACGAGGATGGCACCGATGTCACCCTGCCGGTCACCGGTGGCAACGTGAAGCTGCAGTGGAAGCCCGATTTCGGCATGCGCTGGGCTGCCCTCGGCGTCGATTTCGAGATGTTCGGCAAGGACCACCAGACCAACCAGCACATCTACGACAAGATCTGCGAGATTCTGGGCGGCGTGGCGCCGGAGCACTACGTCTACGAGCTGTTCCTCGACGACCTCGGCCAGAAGATCTCGAAGTCCAAGGGCAACGGCCTCACCATCGACGAGTGGCTGACCTACGCCGGCACCGAAAGCCTGTCGCTCTACATGTTCCAGAAGCCGCGGGTGGCGAAGCGCCTGTTCTTCGACGTCATCCCGCGCGCCGTCGACGAGTACTACCAGTACGTCGCCAGCTTCAACGGGCAGGATGCGGCGGCGGCCCTCGAGAACCCGGCCTTCCACATCCACTCCGGCAAGGTGCCGGTGGTCGACATGCCGATCAGCTTCGGCCTGCTGCTGAATCTCGCGTCCGCCGCCAACGCCCACGAGAAGGCGGCGCTGTGGAACTACATCACCCGCCGCCTGCCCAACGAGACACCGGTGACCAACCCCGAGCTCGACCGGCTCGCGGGCTACGCCGTGCGCTACTTCAACGACGAGGTGAAGTCGAAGAAGGTGTTCCGCGCTCCGACCGAGAAGGAACGCGCCGCGCTCGCCGACCTCGCCGATCAGCTGGCCGGCAAGGAGACGCTCGAGGCGAAGGAACTGCAGGACATCGTCTACGCCGTCGGCAACGCCCACACCTTCGATCCGCTGCGCGACTGGTTCGGCGCCATCTACCAGGTGCTGCTCGGCGCCGATCAGGGCCCGCGCTTCGGCTCGTTCATCGCGCTCTACGGTGTTGAAGAGACGCGGAAGTTGATCGCGGACGCACTGGCTGGGAAGCTGGTGACGGCTGCGGCGTGAGGCAAGGTCTGACGCCCCCTCCACCACGCTACGCGTGGTCCCCCTCCCCCGCTTCGCGGTGGAGGAGCACCGCACCCTCGGCGCCTCCCACTGCTGACGAGCGCTGACCTCTCC
>CAMDAL010000382.1 GCA_945888565.1 Devosia equisanguinis
GCACGGTTCCCGCCGTGCTGACGGCGTTCCTGATCTCGTTCTTCCCCATCGTCGTGAACGTCGCCACCGGTCTCGCCACCATCGAGCCCGAAACCGAGGACGTGCTTCGGGCACTCGGGGCTAAAAAGCTCGACATCATGCTGAAGGTCGGCATCCCGCGCTCGATGCCCTACTTCTTCGGCTCGCTGAAGGTTGCCATCACCCTCGCCTTCGTCGGCTCGGTGGTGTCCGAGACGGTCGCCTCGAACAACGGGCTCGGCCAGATGATGAGCCAGGCCCAGAGCCAGTTCAACGTCCCGCTGGTCTTCGCCGGCCTGCTGGCCCTCGCGGTCGAAGGCATCGCCATGTACGCCGTGATGGCCTGGATCGAGAAACGCTCCACCGGCTGGGCGCACCGTTCGACCATGGGCAACTGAACGGCGAGGGTTGCGACCCTCGTCGTGCGGAAGCTTGAAGCGGTCGCAAGGCCCACGATGCCTGCGGTCTCGGTCGCCAGGAATCTTGGTCCAGCATATCTGTCCTCCTGTCGATCCAACGTCGCATTCACGCACCCGTTCCCCGGGTGCGCTTGCCGGGAGGCAAAGCAGGTGGAGGCACGCGCCGAGCTTGTGATAGAAGTCGCTCAGGAGACTGCGATGACCACCGACGAGAAGCCCCGCATTGTCGGTGGCGGCCCCAGCAAGCTGCTCTATACCGTCGATACCATCCGCCGGATGGGCGTCGGCAAGGCCGCCAAGGCGCTGACCTCACACAACACCTGCAAGGCCTGCGCATATGGCATGGGCGGGCAGCGCGGCGGCATGACCAACGAGCTCGGCGAGTTCCCCTCGGTCTGCAACAAGTCCGTGCAGGCACAATCCACCGACATCCAGCCCGCCATCCCCGCCGAGGCCTTCCTCCACCCGCTCAGCGATCTGCAGCAGCTTTCGGGCCGCGAGATGGAAAAACTCGGCCGCCTCAACACCCCTCTGTTCCGCAAGCAGGGCGGCGACCGCTACGAGCCGGTGAGCTGGGATTTCGCCATCGCCCACGCCGCAGCACACCTCAAGACCACCGACCCCAACCGCAGCTTCTTCTATTCGTCCGGCCGCTCCTCCAACGAGGCCGGCTTCGTCTTCCAGCTGCTGGCCCGGGTCTGGGGCACCAACAACGTCAACAACTGCTCCTACTACTGCCACCAGGCGACCTCAGAGGGCCTCGCCACCACCATCGGCAAGGGCACCTCCACCGTCGAACTCGAGGATCTGACCGGCGCCGACCTGATCTTCGTCATCGGCGCCAACCCCTCGTCGAACCACCCGCGCTTCATCCACATGCTGAAGCACTGCCGCGACCGGGGCGGCGACGTCATCGTCATCAACCCGGCGAAAGAGCCCGGGCTGGTGAAGTTCGCCGTGCCGAAAAGCCCAGGCTCCATGCTTTCGGGCGGCACCGAGATCGCGTCCGACTACCTGCAGCCCCGCATCGGCTCCGACATCGCCCTGTTCAAGGGCCTGATGAAGGCGATCCTCGCCATCGGCGCCGAGGATCGCGCCTTCATCGCCGCGCACGCCTTCGGCTTCGATGCCGTCGAGGCCGACCTCGCCGCCCTGAGCTGGGAGACGATCGAAGCCACCTGCGGCCTCTCCCGTGCCGAGATAGAGCGCGTCGCCACCCGCTACGCCAGCCGCCAGAACGTCGTCTTTGCCTGGGGCATGGGGATGACGCACCACCTGCACGGCACCGCCAACGTCGAAGCCATCGCCAATCTGGCGCTGATCCGCGGCATGGTCGGCAAGCGCTACGCCGGCCTGCTGCCGCTGCGCGGCCACTCCAACGTCCAGGGCATCGGCACCATCGGCGTCAAGCCCGTCGTCTCCGAACAGGTTTTCGCGGCGATGGAGAAATCCTTCGGCGTCACCCTCGGCCGCGACAAGGGCCTCGACACCATGGCCGGCCTCCAGGCCGCCGAGCGCGGCGAGATCGACGCTGCCGTCATCATGGGCGGCAACCTCTGGGGCGCGACGCCCGACACCGCCTTCGCCACCCGCGCCATGGGACAGATCGGGCTCAAGGTCTTCCTCACCACCACGCTGAACCGCGGCCACGTCCACGGCCTCGGCGACGGCGAGGTACTGATCCTGCCGGTCACCGCCCGCGACGAAGAATGGTCGCCCACCACGCAGGAGTCGATGTTCAACTACGTCCGCCTGTCGGATGGCGGCATCAAGCGGCTCAACAACGTTCGCCCCGAAACCGTCATCCTCTGCGACCTCGCGGCCCAACTGCTGCCGGACAGCCCCATCGATTTCTCAGCCTTCAAGCAGCACGCCAGGGTCCGCGAGGCCATCGCGAAGATCGTCCCCGGCCTCGAGCAACTGGCCGATATCGATGTGGCAAAGCGCGAGTTCCACATCGGCAACCGCGTGCTACACGCCCCCAAGTTCGGGACGCCCGACAACCGGGCGCATTTCGTCGTCACGCCGACGCCGCTGCCCGGCACCGAACTCACCCTCGCCACCGTCCGCTCCGAGGGCCAGTTCAACACCATCATCTACGAAGAACAGGACAGCTACCGTCAGAAAGCCGGCCGCGACGCCATCTTCTTCAACGCCGAGGACATGTCTCGCCTGGGCCTCACCGATGGCGCCCGCATCACGCTCGCCTCCGATCACGGCCGCATGGCGGGCACGGCAACCGCCTTCGATCTGCCGCGCGGTTCGGCGCTTGCCTACTACCCCGAGGCCAACGTGCTCTGCGGCACCGCGGTCGACCCGCGCTCGCACACCCCGGCCTTCAAGTCGGTGCCGGTATGGATCGAGCACTAAAGGCACTTGGCTGGCCTCATTTTTTTATTCGTGATCGCCCGGGTTAAGTTTCGTTAAGTCCTTATGCGGCATTCTGATTCCCATATTTATCGGGTTTCTGCCGAGTGGTTTCTTTTCGACGCCAATCATTGCCGCTTCAAGGGCAGGGACTGCTTGCCCGCTTCCGTGTGGATGCACGGGCCAAGGTCGCTGTCATCTTCGCGCTGACCCTGCCGATCCTCCTCGGCGTTGCCGGGCTGGTTGCCGAGTATGGACACACTCTCTCCGTCCAGGCCAATAACCAGCGCACCGCCGATCTCGCCGCCTATGCCGGCGCGCTGGCCTACAGTTCGGGCAGTTCTACCGTACTGATGGCGAGCGCTGCCAAGCGGGTGGGGGAACTGAACGGCGTCGCCCCGGCAAACGTGGCGGTCGATCTCGTCACCTCGCCCCGAAACTCTGCCAACCAAGCCGTGCGCGCTGTCATCACGGTCGACAACCCGCTGTTCCTCGCCCCCATCCTTGGCGTGTCGAACACGGTGCGCGTCGTCACCTTGTCCTATGCGGAGCTCGGTGCTGGCGTCTCCGGCTGCATCATCGCGCTCGATGCGACGAAGACCGGCATCACCCTGTCGGGTGGTACGAGCATCTCCGCCTCAACCTGCGCAGTCTCCTCCAACGCCCGCGTCGAAGTACCCTGCGGCACAAGGATCACCGCCAAGTCCGTCTCCTACGATACCACCGTCAGCCAGCCCTGCACCGGCATCACTGCGTCGTCGATCACCAAGGCGACGACGTCCGACCCGCTCGCCGGCAACGCCGCAGTCGCCACGGCCCGCGCCCGCTTCACTACGCTGGCCGGCCAATCCTCGCCCGCCGCCCCCTTGGTCCCGACGCCCACCGGCGGCACCTCGATCGATTTCGCCTACAACGAAACGTCCACCAAGGCGCAGGCCACGGCGGCCGGCTGCAGCGCCGCCAAGTCCGGCAGCACCTGGACACTGACCTGTCCGCAGACGTCCGGCG
>CAMDAL010000383.1 GCA_945888565.1 Devosia equisanguinis
GAGCACATGGCGCTGGGCATGGACACGCTCGTCGTGGTCAAGGTGGTGGAACTTCTCGAGCGTGAAACGAACATCGTGATCCTGCCGCCCTTCTACTACGGCGCGGCCAGTTATGCGGTGGAGCCGCCCGAAGGCAATGGCTCCATTCAGGTTGGCCAGAACGCTTTGGCCGCATTCGGTGCCGATCTGTTTCGCAGCCTCTTGCGGGTCGGCTTTCGCAATATCCACTTCATCATCCACCACCAGAGCGAAAACTTCGCAGTCGGCATGCCGACCGATCTCAGCTTCAAGTCCGCGGCCCGCCAGGTGATCTTCCAGTACCTCGAGGAGACGCGCGGTGAGGGCTGGTGGGGCAGCAATGCCATGGCCGACTACTACCAGAAGCAGGCGTATGGCGATGACCCATTCAACTGGATTAAGGGGCATCCGCTGTTTGATGCGGAGATGATCAAGTCCTATCCATTTGACCACGCAGGGATGGGTGAAACATCGTTGATGCTCGCTCTTTGCCCTGAGGCGGTGGACATCGACAGACTGGATCAAGGCAGGTGGTACACGCGCACCGCAGCGCAAGCATCTCGCGAGCTTGGCCAACGCGGAGTGGAGTTGATCCTCTCCCATCTTCGCGGTTGCATTGCTGAGTAGCCAGATCGGCCCGGCACTCCCTGAGTGCGACACGACTAGGTCGACACCTGCCGGAGGCAATTCAGAGCCATGTTGGCGCTAGACGATCCGTGGATGAGGCGGCCTGGTCTTTGCCTGGCTCTCGAAGATGCTCTCGGCGGCAGGTCACTCGCGTTCCATTACGAGCCTTTCGCCTACTTAGCGCGACGGCGAGAGCTGCCGCGCGGCCTACAAAACGCCTTTGCGAAGGATAAAGCAGCCATACGGGCCGGCATCGGTTGTCTGGACGATCGCGAAGGCCCGCTTGGCCGCCTCATAAAAATCGAACCGCTCCAGGGCTCCGATCCCGATCGGGCGCCCCTCGACCTCGTCGACCAACTGCTGCATAGCATGGTGGATGTCGACAACACGATCCGGATCCCCCACTACCTTCATGCGCAGAACGGGTGTCTCGACGAAGGTGTCTAGGGGTATCAGGCTGAGAATGGCCCGCGTGGCGCTAGGGATGTCGGCACCGAACAGCGTCAGCAGCTCGCCGTGAGTCGTCTTCGCGGCAATGGTGGCGGCCGGGTGATTGCGGTCGCAGATGACGATATCGTCGCCATGGCCCATCGATTGGAGAACGAACAGCAGTTCGGCTGTTAGCAGCGGGTCGAGGCCCTTTAGCATGATCGATCCTCACACGGTTGATTCTGGCCGGAGACATGGGCAGCGGCAGCGGCATTCGCGGCATGCGCCGCTGCCTCAAGCGCCGCGCCCGTCGCGAGACGCGCGACAAGCGAACCGATGAACGCGTCCCCCGCGCCATGGGTGGAGACGACTTGCACTGGCAAACCGGGTATCGCGAAGACCTGGCCCGCGGCGTCCTGTCCGACGATTCCGCCGGCCCCCAGCGTGATCAGCACGCTGCGTCCGGCCGCGGCAAGCACCGGCAGGGTTGCCCTAGCCTCGCGTTCACTATCCACCGTCCGACCAGCCAGCATGGCCGCCTCCACGCGGTTGACGACAAGAATGTCGACGAGATCAAGCAGGCTGGTATCCATCGGCCGGACCGGCGCGGCATTGAGGAGGACCTTGGCTCCGGCTGCGCGCGCCTCACGCGCAGCTGCGACATTGACAGCCTCCGGCACTTCGTTCTGAAGGACGAGTATCGCTGCGCCGTCGAGCTCGGCCCAGTCGACCGCTACCGACTCAGGGGGGATCGTCAGGTTTGCGCCGGAAACGATTACAGCGGCATAGTCTCCAGACGTATCCACGATAGCCACGCTCATCCCGGAGCCGGTAGTCCGGTCCACGGCGACCGAGCGCGTGTCGACGCCCTGGGATGCAAGGTGGTCTAAGAGCCTGCGTCCGAAGCCATCGTCACCGACGCGCCCGATCATGGCAGTGCGCGCGCCAATGCGAGCCGCCATGACGGCCTGGTTTCCGCCCTTGCCGCCGCATTGCTGGCCCCAGGCTGACCCCGCGAGCGTCTCATCGAGGCCCGGAAGGCGCGGCGCACGGACCATGACGTCGAGATGGAGGCTCCCGCAGACGATCACATCGAACATGCGTTACCGCTCCCAGAGCACGGCCTGGACCAGTCGCTGGCCGGTGACCGCGTCCTGCCGTTCGAGCGCCTCCGCGAGGACGTTTGTCGCCATGAGCCGGGCAACGGCGGCTTGCATCGCCTTGACGGTGCGGATGTTGTGGGCGCATTCGGCGACGGGATCGAGGCCGGTCGCATCCGGAAACGTGTCGAAGTAAAGCACGCCGCGATAGCCGATCCGCTCCAGAGTGTAGAGGAACTCAACCGTCGCGGTGGCGTTCACCGACCCCACCATCAGGCCGTCGTCGCGCTTGCCGTAGCCGTCGTTGAGATGGATGCCGAGGAGCCGGCTCGCCCGGGCGGCAAGGGTGGCCGAGAGGCCGGGCTGTTCGCCCGCATAGAGGACATGGGCGAAGTCTAGCGTGACGCCGAGATTTTTCGCGCCCACCTCGCGGATCGCGAGGAGCGTGGTGCCGAGGTCGCCGAGGAGGCAGAAGGCGCGCGGCTCGTTGGGCTTGTACTCGATCGAAATATCGAGGTCGGGCGCGTGGGCGCAGACTTCGGCGATTCCAGCTATCTCCAGTTCCCAAAGACGCGAATAGTCCACCTGGAAAGGGTAGTCGAAACCGTCCTGGCCAAGCCACAGCGTCATCGTGCGTCCCCCCGCTTCCGCAAGGGCGTCAAGTCCGGCCTTGGTCAGGTCGATCGCTTTGCGGCGGATAGCCTCTTCCGGATGGGTAAATGCGCCCAGCTTGAACGCGGGATCGGAATAGTACCGCATGGCAAAGCCGTTCAGGCCGAGGCCGACGTCCGCCAAGACGCCGGCCATAGCTGTTGCATCCGATCCGTCAAGGTGGTCGGGGAAGTTCAGGTCGACCTCGTTGAGGCCCTCGACCGTTGCCGCCCGCCGCACGAGATCCGCAGGCGTGCCGGCCAGTGTTCCGTCCAATTCGGGCGTGCGGAAGGCGTTGAGGCGGGCGGCAAATCCTGTAGTCGACATGAGAATCTCGCAAAGATCATCGCAGTCTCGACCAAAGCGCTATGGGACGCAAACGTCAACGTCAAGGGCTCCGGCTCTGGGAGTGAGGCAACTTCCCCCTCTGACGTTACCCCCCCTGGCCGATCAGCGGCTGTGATGGCAACCCGATTTGGATTGTGCCCCCGAACGAGGGCCGACTAGCATTGGTTTTCTGGTGCAGTACACCGTCGAGATGTGCGCCTAAGATCCGCCGCGCTGAGCAAAGTGCTGCGCGCCCGCAAATCAAGCTGCCGATCGTTCCAGAGCGCTGTCGTAGCAAGGAACTAAAGCCTCGGCTATTGGCCCAGGGCGCTGGGGTAGCTTCCGGTGTGGCCGGCACGATCTCGCCCATAGGGCCCGCGGGCCGTGCCGGACCCTGATCGCCCTTTGCACCGGCGGCTCCCGTGTCGCCCTTCGGCCCCGGTTGGCCCGGATCACCTTTCGGCCCCGCCGGGCCCCCAGGGCCTACATCGCCTTTTGGTCCAACTGGTCTAGTACCGGTGCACAGAGATTATGACTCTTTGACCGGATAGGCTTTGCGGAGTTTTTGGCGGGCTTTTTCGGTGGTGAACATCCAGTTGATCTGAGCCTTGTCGGCGTTTCGCTGGCGCTCCCAGGAGCCGATTTCGGCGACGAGTT
>CAMDAL010000384.1 GCA_945888565.1 Devosia equisanguinis
CACAACGGTTTCGGTCACGACCTCGACCGGCGATATGTCGCCGATCGAAATTCCCCTGACCTCCATCCGAGAAATCGACCAGCGCACGTATGTGTGGCTCCTCGATACCGCTGCGGGCATCGTTTCGAAACACGAAATCATCGTCACAGAGCGAATTGGCCAGGTCGCGCTCGTGGGGAGCGGTCTCGAGGCTGGCATGCGCATCGCGGTTGCGGGCGTGAACAGTCTCACCGACGGCCAGAAGATCCGGACCGCTGGGGAAGACCAATGAAGTCATTCAACCTCTCCGACTGGGCGCTCGAGCATCGCTCCCTCGTCTGGTACTTTATGCTTGCGTTCCTCGTAGCGGGCACTGTGGCTTACTTCAACCTGGGGCGAGAGGAAGACCCAGCGTTTGCGATCAAGACCATGGTGGTCCAGGCCAACTGGCCCGGCGCTTCCACCCAGGAAGTGACGGACCAGATTGCCGACCGGATCGAGAAGAAGCTCGAGGAACTTCCTGCACTCGAATACACGCGAAGCCTAACCACGCCGGGCCAGACGATCGTGTTTGTCTACCTGCGCGACAGTACTCCGGGACAGCAAGTCGCAGCCAACTGGCAGCAGGTGAGGAACATGCTCGGCGATATCCGGGCCGAGTTCCCGGCCGGCATGTCAGGCCCGTTCTTCAACGACCGCTTTGGCGATGTGTACGGCAATATCTACGCTTTCACCGGCGATGGACTGACTCCGCGCCAGTTGCGCGACTATGTCGAGGCCGCGCGGGCCAGCGTCCTCGGCGTGCCCGACATTGGTCGAGTTGACATCTTCGGCGCCCAGCCGGAGGCGATCTACCTCGAGTTCTCCACTAGCAAGATCGCCGGCCTCGGCCTCAACCAGCAGGCGATCATCGCCAGTTTGCGCTCCCAGAATGCCATAACGCCTTCGGGCGTCGTGCAGGCGGGGCCGGAGCGCATCAGCATAAGAGTGGGCGGTCAGTTCACCAGCGAAGAGAGCCTGCGGTCCATCAACCTCAGCGTCAACGACAAGTTCTTCCCGCTGACGGACATAGCAACGATCACACGCGGCTACGCCGAACCACCCACGTCACTCTTCCGGGTCGACGGGGAACCGGCCGTCGCGCTCGCGATCGGCATGAAGAGCGGCGCCAACCTGCTCAAATTCGGGCAGGCGCTCGACAAGGAGATTGAACGCATCACCGACGGCCTGCCGGTGGGGGTAGAAATCAAGAGGGTATCAGATCAGCCAAAAGTTGTGGAGGAAGCCGTCTCGGGGTTCACTACGGCGCTGTTCGAGGCAGTAGCGATTATTTTGGCAATCAGCCTGCTTAGCCTTGGCTTGCGTGCCGGTCTCGTGGTGACGATCGCCATCCCCCTAGTGCTGGCAATCACCTTCTTCATCATGGCCTATCTGGGGATTTCGCTGCAGCGAATCTCACTCGGCGCATTGATCATCGCGCTCGGCCTGTTGGTGGACGACGCAATGATCGCGGTGGAAATGATGGTCGCTCGACTGGAAGTCGGCGACACCCTGAGAAAGGCCGCCACGCACGTCTACACATCGACGGCGTTCCCCATGCTCACGGGCACCCTCGTGACCATCGCCGGTTTCATCCCCGTTGGCCTCAACAGCAGCAAGGCGGGCCAGTTCCTCGTAACCCTGTTCATCGTCATTGCCGTCTCGCTGCTGGTGTCCTGGCTGGTCGCGGTGGTCTTCACGCCATTGCTGGGCGTCGCCATCCTGCCCAAAACTATCAAGCGCAAGCACGAGAAGAAGGGCTGGTTCGCGACCTCTTTCCACTGGCTGCTCGAGATCAGCATGAGGTGGCGCTGGGTCACCATAGGTATCACCCTGATTGCCTTTGGCGCGTCGGTTTTCGGGCTCGGCTTCGTGCAGCAGCAATTTTTTCCGACATCCGACCGGCCCGAACTGATCGTCGACTTCACGTTGCCGCAGAACGCCACATTCGCTGAGGCAAACCGGCAGATCGAGCAGTTCGAACGCGACATGCTCGTCGGAAACCCCGACGTCGAGCATTGGTCCACCTACGTGGGACGGGGAGCGCCGCGATTCCTGCTCTCCTTCGATACTCAGGCACCGGCCCCCACGACGGGACAGATGATCATCGTGACTACTGGACGCGAGATACGCGATGGCGTGCGCGAGAAGCTCCAGTCCTATCTGGACAGGACTTTCGTCGGCACCGACGCCTTCGTGCGCCTGCTCGATCTTGGCCCGCCCGTCGGACGCCCAATTCAGTATCGCGTCAGCGGCCCGGATCCGCAGTCATTGCGAGGCATTGCCCAGGATCTTGCAGGTGTGATCGATCAGAATCCGCATGTGGGAGGGCTCACGTTCGACTGGATGGAGCCCGCCCGCTCGGTCAGAGTGGACCTGCTCCAGGACCGCGCTCGCCAGCTGGGGATAACCTTCGATGGGGTGGCGACGGCGCTCAACAGCGTTGTTCAAGGCGCCCCTGTTACACAGATGCGCGACGGCACCTATCTGATCGACATCGTCGGCCGCGCCGAGGAAGGCGATCGTGACTCGATAGAGAGTCTGCTCAGTCTGCAGGTCGCGAGCAGCTACGGTCGACTGGTGCCGCTGGGGGCCATTGCCACGCTCTCATACGAGCTGGAGCAACCGACGATCTGGCGGCGCGCCCGGGTGCCAACCATTACGCTGAACGGGGCAATCGTAGACAGCACTCAGCCCGCAACGCTCGCGTCCCAGTTGCGCGCTCCGGTTGCCCAGTTCTCGGCGGGCCTGCCGGCCGGCTACAGGATTGCAGCCGGGGGCAGCGCCGAGGAGAGCGCCAAAGCACAAGCGCCGATTATTGCTGTGATTCCCCTGATGCTGTTCGTCATGGCTACAATACTTATGATCCAGTTGCAGAGCTTTCAGCGCCTGTTCCTGGTGTTCGCGGTCGCCCCACTCGCCTTGATTGGCGTCGTGGCAGCGCTGCTTCCAAGTGGAGCGCCGCTCGGTTTTGTTGCCATACTTGGGGTGCTGGCACTCATCGGCATCCTGATACGCAACTCCGTCATACTAATCATGCAGATTGAGCAGCTTCGTCTGGAGGGTCGACCGGCTTGGGACGCTGTGCTTGAGGCGACTCAACACCGGATGCGTCCAATCCTGCTAACGGCGGCCGCGGCCACTTTCGGCCTGATTCCGATTGCCGGTGAGGTATTCTGGGGGCCGATGGCATACGCGATGATGGGTGGCATCATCTCCGGCACAGTCCTCACGTTGTTGTTCTTGCCTGCTCTCTACCTCGCTTGGTTCCGCATCAAGGCACCCCCTCGGGCGGCTTAGTTCCGACACCTACATCCTCCGAGCCCACCAAAACGGTGACTATTGGAAGTCCATGAACTGAGCGCTGCGATCGGTTTTGAAAAGTTGCCCGAAGCATAGGCGGGAGCGAAACGAGGCGGCCGCTTAAGCGACGGTGGCAGAGGGTTTGAACGCGATGGTGGCTCGTGGATTAGCGCGCTCCCGCTGCAAACGTAGGGAACACTGCGAAGTCGCGCAAAACTGGCCTCGCCGCCGGCCCCGGCTTGGATACCTTGCTTCCTAATTGGCTGGTCGATGTCTGCCAAACCGGGGGCAGTCCAAGATATTCGAAGCACGTACGTTAGTTACCGCCCTCATCCAGTGTAATTACCCACCCCCTTGTCAGCGGGGTAAATCCCTGAATCCATGATGCTATGGATCGTGGTGATTTGCAGCAGCTCAGCAAAGAGCAACTGATCGAGCTGGTTCTCCGGCTTCAGCGGCCCGACACGACGTCGCGC
>CAMDAL010000385.1 GCA_945888565.1 Devosia equisanguinis
GACAGTGCCCGCCGCTCCGCCGCGCCGGCTCTCGAACGCCTACCAGAACTGGTACCGCTTCTCGCGCAACCCGACCGCCGTGATCGGCGCGACCATCGTCATCCTCGCGATCCTCGCCGCCGTCCTCGCGCCGTGGATCACGCCCTACCCCGAGCATGTCGGCGCCGTGGTCAACTTCCGCGCCCGCCACCTACCGCCCTCGGCGGAATACTGGTTCGGCACCGACAATGTCGGGCGCGACATCTTCAGCCGCGTCATCTTCGGGCTGCGCATATCGCTACTGCTGGCGCTGGTGGTGCTCGGCATCGCCATTCCCGTCGGCACGACGCTCGGGCTCCTCGCCGGCTATTTTGGCGGCTGGGTCGAGATTGTCATCATGCGCCTGACCGACATCGCCCTCGCCATCCCGCCGCTGGTGATGGCGCTGGCCGTCGCCGCGGTGCTGACGCCCGACCTGATCAACTCGATGCTCGCCATCGCCGCCCTCTGGTGGACCTGGCACACCCGGCTGATCTACTCGATCACCCGGCAACTGCGGACGCAGGAATTCGTCGAAGCCGCCGAAACGCTCGGCGCCAGCAAATTCCACATCCTGTTCCGCGAAATCCTGCCAAACTGCGTCTCGGCGCTGGCGGTCAAGACCTCGCTCGACGCGGGCTTCGTCATCCTCGTGGGCGCTTCGCTGAGCTTCCTCGGCCTCGGCATCCAGCCCCCTACCCCCGACCTCGGCACCATGGTCGCCTCGGGCTCGGCCTTCCTGCCCGACTACTGGTGGGAATCGGTGCTGCCGGGCGCCGCCATCCTCGTCGTCGCGCTGGGCTTCAACCTGCTCGGCGACGGCCTCCGTGACCTGTTCGACGTGCAGGAGGTGCGCTGATGGCCGACGCCCTGCTCTCCGTCAGCAACCTCTCTGTCCAGTTCACCACCTATGGGCAAACAAACCAGGTGCTGCACGGCGTGTCGCTCGACGTACCCGCCCGCTCGCAGATTGCCCTCGTCGGTGAAAGTGGCTCGGGCAAAACCGTCACCATGCGCGCCATCATGGGCCTGCTGCGCACCCCACCCGCAAAAATCACCGGCGGCGAAATCCTCTATGATGGCCGCGACCTGCTCACCATGCCGGACCGGGAACGGCTGAAGCTGCGCGGCACCGCCATGTCGATGGTGTTCCAGGACCCGATGAGCTCGCTCAACCCGGTCTTCACCATCGCCGACCAGATGGGAACCATCCTCAAATACGCCGACCGGCGCCTCGGTCGCAGCCGCAATGGCAAGGAGCGGATAGCGCGCGTCTACGAAGTGCTCGGCCAGGTCCGGATGCGCGACCCCGAGCGGGTGGCGCGGTCCTACCCGATCATGCTCTCGGGCGGCATGCGGCAGCGCGTGCTGATCGCCATGGCGCTGCTCAGCGAACCCAAGCTGCTGATCGCCGACGAACCGGGCACCGCGCTCGACGTCACCACCCAGGCGCAGATCCTGAAGCTGCTCAAGGACCTGGTCGAGGAACGCGGCCTCGCCCTGCTGATGATCACCCACAATCTCGGCGTCGTGCGCGAGACCTCGAATTACGTCTACGTGATGAACAAGGGCGTCGTGGTCGAGCACCGGCCCACCGCCGAGCTCTTCGAGGCGCCGCGCGACGACTACACCAAGGCGCTGATCGCCGCCGTGCCGCGCCTTACCGGCGGCACCCGCTTCGGAGCGGCCGCATGAGCGACATGCTGGAAATCGCCGGGCTCACCAAGCTCTTCCCGGTCCGCAACGCCTTCGGTCGCAAGACCGGCGACGTGCGCGCCGTCGACAACGTCTCGTTCGCCATCCCGAAGGGCAAGGTCTACGGCCTCGCCGGCGAAAGCGGCTCGGGCAAATCCACCATCGCCCGCATGATCATGGGCCTCGCCAGGCCCACCGCCGGCGACATCCTGCTCGATGGCCACAACATCACCGGCGAAACCGGCACCCGCGCCTATGGGCGCAAGGTGCAGATGGTGTTCCAGAACCCCGGCTCCTCGCTCAACCCGCGCCGCACCGTCGGCCAGTCGATCGAGGTGCCGCTATCGGCGCACGGTACGCCGCGCGGCGAGCACAGGCAGCGCGTCGCCGAGCTGCTCGAAATGGTGCAACTGCCGACGGACTTCGCCCTGCGCTATCCGCACGAACTGTCGGGCGGCCAGAAGCAGCGCGTCGCCATCGCCCGCGCCCTCGCCGTAGCGCCGCAACTGCTGATCCTCGACGAGCCGACCTCGGCCCTCGACGTCTCGGTGCAGGCCCGCGTCATGGACCTGCTGGTCGATCTTGGCCGACAGCTCGGCCTGACCTACCTCTTCATCTCGCACGACCTTTCCCTGATGCGGAACTTCGCCGACACGGTCGGGGTGCTCTATCTGGGCAAAATCGTCGAGACCGGCCCCACCGCATCGGTCTTCGAGCACCCGCAGCACGACTACACCCGCCTCCTCCTCGCCTCCGTGCCGGTCATTTCGGCCGAGGAAGAGGCCATGCGGCCGAAAATCCCGCTGATCGACGGCGAAATACCGACCGCGGAACAACTCATCGCGCTGCGCCTGGGCGCGGCACCAGTCTCCCAAAGGACAGAAAAATGATCAGAATTGGCATCGACGTGGGCGGCACCAACACGGACGCCGTCGTCATGGACGGCACCACCGTCATCGCCGGCGTCAAGGCCGCCACCACGGGCGACGTGATGACCGGCGTGGTCAACGCGCTGAAGGCGGTGCTCGAAGCCAGCAAGATGGAGGCGTCAGCCATCGACGTGGTGATGATCGGCACCACCCACTTCACCAATGCCGTGGTGCAGCGCCGTGACCTCGCCAAGACCGCCGCCGTGCGCCTCGGCCTGCCCGCCACCGCCTCCCTGCCCCCGATGGTCGACTGGCCCGAGGACCTGAAGGTCGCCATCGGCGGCACCGGCTACCTCGCCCATGGCGGCAACGAGTTCGACGGCCGGGTGATCTCGCCGATCGACGAGGCGGAACTGCTGGGCATCGCCGAGGACATCAAGTCCAAGGGCATCAACACCATCGCCATCACCTCGGTGTTCTCGCCGGTGACCAATGACTTCGAAAAGCAGGCCGGCGAGATCTTCGCCAAGGCCCTGCCCGGCGTCCACATCACGCTGTCGAGCGACATCGGCCGCATCGGCCTGCTCGAGCGCGAGAACGCTGCGATCATGAACGCCTGCCTGCGCGATCTTTCGAAGCACGTGATCGAAGCGTTCCGCAAAGCGATCACCGAGACCGGCATCCGCGGCCGCTTCTACCTCACGCAGAACGACGGCACGCTGATGGATGCCGAGTTCGCCGAGAAGTTCCCGGTGCTGACCTTCGCCTCGGGCCCGACCAACTCGATGCGCGGCGCTGCCTTCCTGTCGGGCGTGGCCGACGCCATCGTCGTCGATATCGGCGGCACTACCTCCGACGTCGGCTCGCTGCACAAGGGCTTTCCGCGCCAGGCGACGGTGGCCGTTGAAGTGGGCGGCGTCCGCACCAACTTCCGCATGCCCGATGTGTTCTCGATTGGGCTCGGCGGTGGTTCGCATGTGGTCGAGACCGGTGGCGCCATCAAGGTTGGCCCCACCTCGGTCGGCTACAAGATCGTCACCGAAGCCCTGATCTTCGGCGGCACGACCCTCACCACCTCGGACGTCGTCGTCGCCTCCGGCCGCTACGACCTCGGCGACAAGTCCAAGGTCGCGCACCTCACGCCCGACTTCATCGCCCGCACGCAGGCCAAGATCATGTCGATGCTGGAAGACTGTGTCGAGCGCTCG
>CAMDAL010000386.1 GCA_945888565.1 Devosia equisanguinis
TGGCCGGGGCCCGTGACATAGCCACCATCATCAGCCCGTGCGCCGCGACCGACGTGATCGTCACCATGAGGATGAGCAGCAGCGACTGCATGTCGAGCGGCTTCCAGAAGAAGATGCCGACCGCAGTGGTCAGCACGAAGCCGCCGACACCGACATAGACCATACTGGTCGCAGTGGTGTCCGAAGCCGAGACCTTTCGGGTCAGCGCCAGATAGACGGCGAAGCAGCACGCCGAGGCCACGGCGTAGCCGACGCCGAGGTCGATCGGCAGCCCGCCAGGGCGAACGATGATCAGCGCGCCGCAGAAGCCGATGAGTACCGCGACAAACCGGAACAGCCCGACCTTCTCGCCGAGGATGGGGATTGCCACCAGAGTGGTGACCAGAGGATAGACCAGCGTGATCGCCTGCAGTTCGGCGAGCGGCACAGTCTGCAGTGCGGCAGCGAAAAACCAGATGTCGACCACCAGCAGGAACGCCCGCAGCACCTGCAACCACGGATGTTTCGACCGGAATGCCTGCCGCAGCGGCCCCTGCCGCGCCACCAGCACAAGCGAGAACGCCGCGAAGGCCCAGAAGCGCATCATGGCGATCTGGAACGGCGAATAGTCCTGCACCAGGAGCTTCGAGATAGCGTCCTGGATGCCGAAGATGACGATGGCGAGGAGGCTGAGGCCTATGCCGAGCGCGACATTGTCGGCCTGGCGTCGCTCTGGAGCAGGTGCGGTCACGGTATACTCGCTTCGGGGGGCGGCGTGGAACTCGGTCACACCAGACTTCCGGGCCACCGGCAAGAGAGTCTTCCGACAGGACGTGTCAGAATTGAACCTCCCGCTCCGACCGCCTATCTTCCATCTCGACTCATGACATCGCACCCAGACCAAATCGCCCTCGTCACCGGCGCCGCGACCCGGATCGGCGCCGCCATCGCCAGACGCCTCGCCGGCGAAGGCTTCGCCGTGGTCATCCACTACCGGAGCAAACCTGACGCAGCCGAGGCGTTGGCCGTGGATATCCGCACGAGCGGAGCACGCGCGGCCACCCTGCAAGCCGATCTCGCCGATCGCACACAGCGATCGCGCATTATCGCCGAGGCGGCGGCGCATTTCGGTCCCCTCACCCTGCTGGTAAACAATGCCTCGAGCTTTGATCGCGATTCCGCCCGCGATCTCGACGAGGCGCTCTGGGACCAGCATTTCGCCATCCATGCCGAAGCGCCGGCATTTCTGGCGCGCGACTTTGCGGCCCAGTTGCCGCCGGGTGCCAAGGGCAACATCATCAACCTGATCGACGCGCGGGTTCTGGATCTCTCGCCGGCATTCTTCAGCTATACGCTCAGCAAGTCGGTGTTGTGGACCATGACCCGGACGCTCGCCCAGTCGCTGGCGCCGCACATCCGCGTCAATGCCGTATCCCCGGGGCCTGCGGTCCCTCCCCCCGGAGTGACGCCGGACGCTCATGCAAAGCGCAACGCCGAACTGCCGCTCGGCGCGGCCGCCGACGCCGAAGGCCTGGCGGAGGGCGTGATCGCCATCCTGAAACTGCCGACGTTAACCGGGCAGATGCTGGCGCTCGACGGCGGTGAGCACCTCGAATGGCCAGCGCGACGCGACCCGACTCCGAGGCGCGGATGACCGATACCACCAGCGCACCTGCGCCCCGGATCTCGGGCGCCGACGTCATCCGCAACTTCGTCAAGACGCTGCCGACATCGCCAGGCGTCTACCGCATGTTCGACGAGGCGGGCGAGGTCGTCTACGTCGGCAAGGCGCGCAACCTGAAGGCGCGGGTCACCAACTATACGCGCCCCGAGGGTCTCGACATCCGCATCCGCCGGATGATCGAAGCCACGCGCAACATGGAGTTCGTCCGCACCGAGACGGAAGCCGAAGCGCTGCTGCTTGAAGCGAACCTGATCAAGCGGCTGAAGCCCCGCTTCAACGTGCTGCTGCGCGACGACAAGAGCTTCCCCTATATCCTGATCGCCACGGAGCATGAGGCGGCGGAGCTGCGGAAGCACCGCGGCAACCGCAACAAGCAGGGCCACTATTTCGGGCCCTTCGCCTCGGCCATTGCCGTGAAGCGCACCATCACCGCCCTGCAACGCGCCTTCCTGCTGCGCACCTGCTCGGACAGCTTCTACAAGGGCCGCACGCGACCCTGCATGCTGCACCAGATCAAGCGCTGTTCGGCGCCCTGCACTGGCGAGATCTCTGTCGCCGACTACAACGAACTGGTGGATGAAGCGCGACAGTTCCTCGGCGGGAAGTCCAAGGTGGTGCAGGATCACCTCGCGGAAGACATGAACAAGGCGGCTGAGAACCTTGATTTCGAGCGGGCTGCGCTGCTGCGCGACCGGCTTTCGGCGCTCGCCTTCGTCCAGTCGCAGGGCGATGTGGCCGCCAAGACGGTGGAGGAAGCCGACGTCTTCGCCATCGCCCAGGAGGCGGGAGCGTTCTGCATCCAGGTATTCTTCTTCCGCGCCTTCCAGAACTGGGGCAACCACGCCTTCCGGCCGCGCGCCGACGCCAGCCTCAGCGAGGCTGAAGTGCTCGAGGCGTTCATCAGCCAGTTCTACGACGAGCGCGTACCGCCCAGCCAGTTGCTGCTGTCGCACGAACTCAGCGAGCCCGAGCTGATGACCGAGGCGCTTTCCGGCCGGGCCGGGCGCAAGGTATCGATCCTTGTGCCGCAGCGCGGCGAAAAGAAGGACCTGGTCCAGCATGCCCGCAACAATGCCCGCGAGGCATTGGGGCGTCAGCTTGCCGAAGGGGCGACGCAGAAGACGCTGCTCGAGGGTGTCGCCACGCTGTTCGGGCTCGACGAGCCGCCACGGCGCATCGAGGTCTACGACAACTCGCACATCTCGGGCACCAACGCCGTCGGCGCGATGATCGTCGCGGGGGAGGAGGGGCTGAGCAAGAAGCACTACCGCACCTACAACATCCGCTCGACCGACATCGCCCCGGGCGACGACTTCGGCATGATGCGCGAGGTGCTGACCCGGCGGTTCACGAGGCTAGCCAACGAGAGCGCTCCCGAAATGGAGACCGAGGAGGGCGCCATGCCGGACTGGCCGGATGTGGTGTTCATCGACGGCGGAGCTGGGCAGTTGAACGCTGTACGCGAAGTGATCGCCGGGCTGAACCTGCAGCGTGAGGTGACGTTCATCGGCATCGCCAAAGGCGAAGAGCGCGATGCCGGGCGGGAGAAGTTCTTCATGGAAGGCCGGGACGCCTTCATGCTGCCGCACCGGGACCCGGTGCTCTACTATGTGCAGCGGCTGCGCGACGAGGCCCACCGCTTCGCCATCGGCACGCATCGGGCCAAGCGGCAGAAGAACGCCATCAGCAACCCGCTCGACGAAATCGAAGGCATCGGACCGACCCGCAAGCGCGCCCTGCTACAGCGCTTCGGTAGCGCCAAGGCGGTGAGTCGCGCCGCGCTGGCCGACCTTGCCGCCGTGCCCGGCGTTTCGAGCGCGCTGGCGCAGCAGATCTACGATCACTTCAACGGCAGTTGACCCCACGCAGACTGCTCCCACCTCTCCTCGTCCGAGGTTAGGCGTCTCGCTGGCAGCGGGGACAAGTCCAGAAACAACAAAGGCGCCCGTCGCGGCGCCTTGTGTACAATCCCGTTGCCGGGAGCTGGTAATTACCCACCCCTTCGGCAGGCCGCGTTTTGACCGTTCTGGGCGCGTTCAGGCGAGGGTAGCGAGGATGACGTCGAAGGGATTTGCGCCTTTGAGCCGCGCGGTGTCGATTGTCGTTCGCACGTCCGCCTCGGC
>CAMDAL010000387.1 GCA_945888565.1 Devosia equisanguinis
GAAACCTGGTCGAGCGATGCTTCTCAAAGCTCAAGCATAGCCGTCGCCTAGCCACACGTTACGATAAGACCGCCGATAGCTTCCTCGGCTTCGTTCTCGTTGCTTCAATCCGGTTGTGGGTCAGGCACTTTGTCCACACGACCTAGCACTACAGTTGCATTTTCTGCTGGCTTCTGAATCAATGGGCGACCATGATTCAGAACCTGATGACTGGTGGCGCATCGATTGAGGACACCCTGGCGCTGTGGGCGTCGTCGTTGCGGGAGGCGAAGCGCCGCATCCGCCCGCTGTTCACGCAAGATCGTGTAGCGACATCAGCAGGCCAATTCCTCGATGCCCTGCTGGGCAACGAGCCGCGCAAGACGGGCTGGATGCGCGCTGAGGCAGCGGGCGATGGCGGGCCATGGCGACAACAAGCCCTGCTGGGTCGCGGACGATGGGATGCCAACGCTCTGCGCGACATCGTCCGCGACTATGTCGTCGAGCATCTGGGTGATAACGACGCGATCCTCGTGATTGATGAGACAGGTTTTCTCAAGCAGGGCAAAGCTTCGTGCGGTGTGGGACGGCAATACACGGGGTCGGCTGGCAAGATCACCAACTGCCAGATCGGGGTGTTCGCATCCTATGTGTCGGACAAGGGCCACGCCTTTATCGACCGTGCGCTCTACCTGCCTAAAGCCTGGACGTCCGATCCGGACCGGCTGGCAGCCGCCCATGTGCCGGAGATTGTGGCGTTTGCCACCAAGCCGAGACTGGCGGTGGGCATGATCGCGGGGGCGATCACGGCCGGTGTTCCGTTCGCCTGGGTGGCCGCCGACAGCGTGTATGGCGTGGGCGAACTCGAGACAGCACTGCGTCGTGCCGGCAAAGGCTACGTCCTGGGCGTCAGCGCCAACCACTGGTTCGGGTCATGGAGCGCCGAGCTCGTTGTCGCAGGCGAAGCGAAAGACATTGCCCAGGCTCTGCCCACCGAGTTCTGGAAGCGCCTATCGGCCGGGCATGGCACGAAGGGCGAGCGGCTCTATGATTGGGCTTACTGCCCGCTGGCCGATCTCGATGCTGCCGAATTCGACGCCCCGGTTCCAGGCCTGTGGACCCGCGGCATGCTGATCCGGCGCAGCCTCGCAGATGGCGAACTCGCCTACTTCACCACCTGGTGCCCCAGAGGAACTCCCATCGAGACGTTGGTCCGGGTCGAGGGCGCACGCTGGCGTGTCGAGGAAGGCTTCGAGACCACCAAGAACGAACTCGGCCTCGACCATAACGAAAGCCGCTCCTGGCATGGCTGGCACCGGCACGTCTCCCTTGTCATGCTCGCCTATGCCATCATGGCCGCCGTTCGGTATCAGGCCAACGCCACAACGCCGAAAAAAACGATGCGGTCGCCACGGCAAAGCTTATCCGGTGGTCGGTTCAGGAAGTCCGCCGCCTCGCCGTGAAGCTCGCACAGCGCCGTATCCCAACCGCATACATCTTCGCATGGTCCGTCTTCCGACGCGCCCATCAAGCCGCAGCCCGTCAATCGCATCTCAAATTGAAAATGCAACTGTAGTGCTAGGCCTCGTTCGAGTTTGGGCGAGCGGAGGGAAAGCATTAAATTCGCTTTTTGTTCTTAGGGAGAAAACTTGAATCATCAAACACTTCACGGCTTGCTGACGTCGTACCGCGCAGCTGCTAAGAGTGAGCGGGAGAAACGCAAGTTCGTCAAGACGGACAAGGACAGCGGCATCGTCAATGACGCGAACCGTTATGCCATCGAGACGATGGCTGATCCGGGGTGCCCACTGAAGCTGTTCCAACGGGTCATCACGGTGAGTCTGGAGACGATGAAGATCGTCCGGTCACTACCTAAACTGGTTGTGCGAAAGGCGGCATGATGGACGCCACGATCGTTTGTCCAAGCTGCAGCTCGGAGATCAAACTCAACGAATCTCTTGCAGCGCCGCTGATTGAGGCCACGCGGGAGGAGTACGAGAGGAAGCTTCGTGACCAGAGCGGCGCACTTGCCCAGCGTGAGGCAGACGTCCGCCGGCAACAAGACGAGCTAAAGGACGCTCAGGCGAGCATCGATCTCCAGGTGACGGAGAAGCTCAAACTCGAGCGTGCCGCAATCGCAGCCGATGAGGCGAGAAAGGCGAAAGCCAACCTCGCGTTGGATCTTGAGCAGCGCGACAAACAGCTCGTCGAACTGCAGGAGACGCTCAAGGCTAGGGAGACGAAGCTCGCCGAAGCCCAGCAACAGCAGGCCGACTTTCTGAAGAAGCAGCGTGAACTCGAAGACGCGCAGCGAGAGTTAGCACTCACTGTGGAAAAGAAGGTCCAGGAGGGCCTTGCGGCGGTGCGCGAGAAGGCGAAGGCGGAGGCTGAAGACGGGCTTCGTTTGAAGGTGGCGGAGAAGGAGGAGCAAATCGCCGGGATGCAGCGGCAAATTGAGGACCTCCGGAAGCGCGCCGAACAAGGCTCGCAGCAGTTGCAGGGCGAAGTTCTCGAACTCGAGCTGGAGGCTATGCTCATTGGCCGCTTCCCGATGGACGTCTTTGAGCCGGTAGCGAAGGGCGAATTTGGCGGAGACGTGCTGCACCGGGTTTCCGGTCCGACCGGGCAACCGTGCGGCGCAATTCTCTGGGAATCGAAGCGGACAAAGAACTGGAGCGATGGCTGGCTCTCCAAGCTCCGTGGGGACCAGAGGGCCGCCAAGGCAGAGATTGCCCTAATGATTTCTGAGGCGCTGCCGAAGGGAGTGGAGACGTTTGACCTCGTCGATGGCGTATGGGTCGCCCACCCCCGTTTTGCAGTTCCTGTAGCGATTGTGCTGAGGCAATCCCTGATCGAGCTTGCGGCCAGTCGTCTCTCCCAGGACGGCCAGGCCACAAAGATGGAGATGGTCTACCAGTACCTCACTGGTCCCCGCTTCCGGCACCGCGTCGAAGCCATCGTCGAGAAATTCTCCGATATGCAGGACGATCTGAACAAGGAGAAGAAGGCAACCACGCGACTTTGGGCAAAACGGGAGGCCCAGATTCAGGGCGTTATCGAAGCTACTGTCGGAATGTATGGATCTCTGCAAGGCATCGCTGGGCGCGTAAGGCAGGAGATTGAGGGCCTAGATACGGCATTGCTCGAGAGCCCCAGTTCAACGGCTGCAGCAGAGACAATAGGATAGTCAGAAAGGCCGTCATTCGGCAATTTCACAAATGTCTCGCAAAGGAACGTTTTTGAGACACTTGCCCTGGAGGACGGGAGACACCTCCCCTACCCCACTGAACATGTCTCATAAATATGTATCAATATCTATTGTCGCATAAAGGGTCCTGTGACATAGTGAGACATGTTGATTGGCTATGCCCGCGTCTCCACCGATGACCAGAACCTCGACCTGCAGCGCGATGCGCTGAAACGTGCCGGGTGCGAGAAGATCTTCGAGGAAAAGGAGTCTGGCCGCGCAGGCACCAAGCGCACCGCCTACGAAAGTGCGCTCGCCTACCTGCGGCCCGCCGACCAACTGGTGGTGTGGAAGATCGACCGGCTGGGCCGGTCGCTCCGTGAGATGCTCGAGACCGCCCACAAGCTCCAGGAGCAAAACATCAAGGTCATCTCGCTCACCGAGGCGATCGACACCGACACGGCCAACGGCAGGATGATGTTCAACATGCTGGGGACCATTGCCGAGTACTTCCTCGACCTCAACCGCGAGCGGACCATGGCTGGCCTCAGGGCCGCCCTCGCCCGCGGCCGCAAAGGCGGCCGACCGCGCAAGCTATCCGACGAGGATCTGGT
>CAMDAL010000388.1 GCA_945888565.1 Devosia equisanguinis
GACGAGGTGCGCGAATTCTTGTCGGGCCGCTGAAGCCGCAGCACCAACTCGATCAGTTGCTCTTTGCTGAGCTGCTGCAAATCACCTCTGTCCATAGCCCCAGAGATTCAGGGATTTACCCCGATGACAAGGGGGTGGGTAATTACCCGCGCTGCCCGAGGCGGCGGACTGAGCCGACCAGCGTCTCGATGCGGGCGTTGGCGTCCACGAGGTTCTTGGCGGAGACCGCGAGTGCGCCCTCGGAGCACGCCAGCTTGACGTTGGTGGCCTTGAGGGCCGAGGCCAGCGCGTCGTTGTCCTCAAGCACCGAGATGAACTTCTGGAGGGCGACCGGGATCGTCGCGGAGGAGGCAATGTTCGGATTGATGAAATCGTTCATGAGGGACCTTTCAAGGTGTGCCAGCTTGCACATGTGTAGGCACAACGGGATGTGGAACGGTTCGTGATCCCGTGTGGGGAAAACAACCGTACAACCCGCAGAAAACCTACGTTTTGCAGGGATCTAGCCCTTACGGAAGTGCAAGGACTAGCGTTTGGAGGAGCGTGGAACAGGACTTAAAATCCGGAGGGTGTACACCCGTGCGGGTTCGAGTCCCGCCGCCCGCACCAGTCCTGCCGCCACGCCGCGCAGGTACGGCGCCCCCCATCTTTCATCTCAGTATCGCCGCAAAGTGGGGAACCGCTGCCGCTGCTGCTCATTGAGTTTGCAACCGGCACCGACAGGAGCGTCAGTCGTGCAGCCGTCACCCCAACCCATATGGAGTTGTGCGATGAGCGCCCCTGATTTTCCCTCGCAATCGCTAACCGGCACCGAAGCGGAGGACCGCGTCCGCCGCGACGCAGCCGATCTCGCCGATACGGCCCGCCACGATCTTGCCGATGTGGCTGACACGGTGAAACACGAGGCAGCCGCGCTCGGCGAGGAAGCCAAGGCCCAGCTCGCCGAGGTTGCCGACAAGGCCAAGGGCATGGCGGAGGACCAGAAAGAGGTCATCGTCAACCAGCTCGATGGCGTTTCCAGTTCGCTCGACAAGGTTGCCGGCGAGCTTGAGGAAAAGGGCGAAAGCACCGCCCACTACGTTCGCATGGTCGCCGACGGCGCCAGCAAGCTGACCTCCACTGTGCGCGACAACAATGTCGACGACATCCTCGGCATGGCGGAAGATTTCGGCCGCAAGCAGCCGGTCGCCTTCATGGGCGCCGCAGCACTGCTGGGCTTCGTTGCCAGCCGGTTCATGGTGGCAAGCGCCTCGCGCCGCTCGACGCCGGCATCGGCGACCGGCCAGTACCAGCCGCCCGTGGCGAACAATTCCTATGCCGCCGGCACCATGAGCCCGAGCAACACGCCGTCGTACAACCGTCCGGTTGGAGGCAATGATGTCGGCATCTGAACAACCGCGCTCGATCACTGATCTGGTCGGCGGCCTCGTCGGCGATATCTCCGGCCTGTTCCGCAAGGAAATCCAGCTCGCCAAGGCCGAAGTGTCCGAAAAAGTCGACCATGCGGTCGGCTCGTCGAAGGGACTCGCCATCGGCGGCGTCCTCGCCATCGGCGCCGTGGGCGTCTTCCTCACCGCGATGGTCACCGGCCTCGGCTGGCTGCTGATGGCGATGGGCTTCTCCGAGCCTGCCGCGAGCTTCGTTTCATCGCTGGTGGTGGCGCTGGTGGTCGGCGGCATAGCCTGGAGCTTCATCTCCAGCAGCCTCGAAGCCTGGAAGAAATCCAACCTCAATCTCGACAAGACCACCCATTCTCTGGCGCGCGACGCCGAGGTCGTAAAGGAGAGCTTCTGATGAGCACCTATTCCAAGGATTCTGCGGAACTCGAGCGCGAGGTCGAGGCCCAGCGCCAGAAGGTCGAAACCCGCATCGACGAGATCCGCGAGCGCCTGTCGCCCGGGCAGATCGTCGATGAGCTGCTGAGCTATACCAAGAACGGCGGCCAGAACTTTGCCGCCAATCTCGGCCAGACCGTCTCGAACAACCCGATGCCGGCCGCGTTGCTGGGCATCAGCCTCGTGTGGCTGATGTCAGGGCAGGGGCCGAAACTGTCTGCCGGTCACTCCGAGCCGGCCCGCCCCCGCAACGACTACTCCCGCGCCAACGAATACCCCTACGCTACGGTGTCGGGCGGCATGCGCCGCGTCAGCCATGCGGCGGACCCGTCGGGCAAGTGGTATTCCGAGTGGGAGGATACCGGGGGCAAGCGCTACAAGGCGGAGTCGAACGAACTCGGCCACCGCGTCAGCGAGTTCACGGATGACACCGGCCGCAAGTTTGGCGGCCTCATCGACGATACCGGCCACCGCGTCCGCGATTTCCAGGACGAGGCGGGCAACCGCTTCGAAGATGCCATGGGCTGGGCCTCGCACACCCTCCACGACATGCAGCACGGCGTCGGCGAAGCCATCGACAACGTGACCCACCAGGCCCAGAAGATGGGTGGCGAAGCGCAGCACCAGATGGATCGCACCACCCGCATGGCGATGGACATGTTCCGCGACCAGCCGCTGGTGGCCGGTGCGCTCGCCTTCGCGGCGGGTGCGGCGATCGGCGCGGCCCTGCCGCATACCGACCAGGAAGACCAGGCCATCGGCAAGGTGGCCGACAAGGTGAAGGGCAAGGCCGTCGAGGCCGCCTCCGAGGTCTACGAGGATGGCAAGGCCAAGGCCGCCGAGCTCTACGAAAAGGGCAAGGATGGCGCGGCGCAGGTCTATGACGACGTGCGCGGCCAGAGCGTCGCCCAGCACTGATCGTCGCCAGCCCCTGGCTGTTGATCACTATCGACCGGGTCGGCCACACGCCGGCCCGGTTTCTGCTTTTCATCGCTCCGGGGGTAGGCTCAAATCGGGAATCGAGGGAGACATCATGCTGCTGAAGCTTGAAGTACTGGAGGCCATCAGGTGCGGCGAGATCACGCTGCAGTTCCGTCGCTGGTCGCGTCCGACGGTAAAGCCGGGCGGCACGCTGAAGACCAAAATCGGACTGCTGCAGATCGGCCGCGTCGACGAGATGTCGCCCGACGACGTCACCGATGCCGATGCGAAGGCGGCGGGATTTGCCGATGTCCCGGCCTTCCGAAAGTGGCTGGCCACCATGAAGGAAGGCCCGATCTTTCAACGCATCGAAGTCAGCTACCTTGGAGACGCCGCATGAAGTGCCAGTTGATCGTCCTCGCCGCCCTGGCGCTCGGCATGGCCGCGACCGCCGCACCCGTGCTCGCCGAAGATGCTGCCTGCACCATCTGGACCGTCGGCATGGTCGAAGATGAGGGCGGGGAAGTGCTCACCGCGCAGGCCTGCTCCACCGATCGCCCTGACGCGTATCTGGGGCTCAGCTGCTTTGGCGGCAGCGTTTTCGTCCGCTACGACCTCGGGCTTGGCGGGGAAACCGAGCCGGAGCTGGACGAGACGACCGACGTGACCTTCTCCACCGGCACCGATGCTGTCACCCTGAGCATGGCCTACCAGGCAATGGATGGCACGCACGCCGCCGACGCGAACCTCGACGACCCGCTGATCCACCTCCTCAAGGCCGGAGAGACTGTAACCATCAAAGATGAGCCCGGAAGCTACCCGGTGAAGACCTTCTCGCTCAAGGGCTCCGCCGCGGCCCTCGGCGGGCTCGTGGCTGGGTGCAGCTAGGTAGTGGACTCATAAGCGCGCATTTGGATACGAACTGAAGCGAGCATGACGGCTGCGAGGAAGTTTCGGGCGAGCTTGTCGTAGCGTGTGGCGATGCGCCTGAAGTGTTTGAGTTTGTTGAAGA
>CAMDAL010000389.1 GCA_945888565.1 Devosia equisanguinis
GCCTCTGCGACAACCTCGCGGAGGCTCAATCATTTCCGCAGCTGTTCGAGCCGCTGGCCGAACGCCTGTCGCCCGAAGCGGCGATGGGCAGCGCCATCGAGGCGACCCGCGCCGCCGGCCGCCGGGTCATGCTGTTCCGGCTCTGGCACGACATGCTGTCGATCGAGGAGGCCATCGCGGTCGCCGATCGCCGCGGCGTGCGACTGGTGCTGGTGATGCGCCGGCAGATCGACGCCTATATCAGCTGGTGCAAGGCCATCGAGCTTGGCCAATGGCGGGGCGTCGATACGTCCGAATTGAAGCTCCGCGCCTCGATCGACGACTTCGTCGCCTTCATGGAGGCGCAGGAGAAGTGGTTCGCCCACTGGCAAACCTGGCTAAGCCGCCGCTACCTGCCAGTCCCCATCGTTCGCTGCGAAACCGACATCGACCAGCCGCCGGAATGGGCGCTGAAGCGCCTGTCCGCCGCCGCCGCGCAGGTTGGCATCACCCTGCGCGTGCCGGCCAGCCTCACCTCGCCCGGCCTCGTCAAGCAGGACCGGTTGGGGGCCGCAGCCGACAAGCTCAGCAACTGGCCGCAATTCTCCCGCGAACTGACCGCGCGCGGGCTGGAGAAGCGGGCCTTCGGTTATCCGCTCTAGCCTTTCGCCGCGCCCTCGCCTAATACGGCCAAATGACCGACACGCCCAAGTTCAACGAAGCCGAGATCGAAGCGGGACGCCTGCTGTTCGCGCGGCCGTTCGCTTTCATCAAGGGAGCGGTGCGCCTCGGCGACCTGCCGGACCCCGACCGGATGGAAGTCGCCTTCGCCGGCCGCTCGAATGTCGGCAAATCGAGCCTCATCAACGCGCTGACCGGCACGACCGGCCTTGCCCGCACCTCCAACACGCCGGGGCGGACGCAGGAGCTCAACATCTTCGAGAGCCTCGACGCGCCACTCCGCATCGTCGACATGCCCGGCTACGGTTTCGCCAAGGCGCCCGAGGCGAAGGTGAAGCAGTGGACCCGGCTGATCCACCAGTATCTCACCGGCCGCCCGAACCTGCGCCGCGTCTACGTGCTGATCGATGGCCGCCACGGCCCGAACGCCAACGACAAGTCGGTGATGAACGAGCTCGACAAGGCGGCCGTCAGCTACCAGGTCGTCGTCACCAAGGCCGACAAGCCGACCCACAAGGAACTGGCCGACGCCATCGCCAAGACCCGCGATGCGATCGCAAAGCGCCCCGCCGCCCACCCCGACCTGATCGTCACCTCATCGGAGACCAAGTTCGGGATGGAATCGCTGCGCGCCGAAATCCAGCGGCTGCTGGAGCACTAGACTAGTCTCAGCTGCTGAGGAAATTTCCGAGCCAGCCCGCCACATCCCCGGCATGCGACGTCGCTGCCAGCGAGGCAACTGCGCCGTCTACCACCGCATCCGGCGCCTTGCCGCGGCGGAGTTCGGCCAGCGCCAGTGTGTAGTCGTCAAGGAACTCGGGGTGCGGTTGCAGGCTCAGGGCGCGGCCGTTGCGATAAGCGAGCCCGGCGTTCGGCGTGAACGCCGAACCTAGGAACACCTCTGCCTCCGCTGGTGGCACGATGACCTGATCCTGATGCGAGCAGGCGATCGACAGGGCCGGCAGGTCGGTGGCGAGGAAATCCGGCCGCGACTTCACCTCATAGGTATGGCGGCCAAGGCCCCAGCCCTTGTCGGACTTGCGCACGTCGCCACCCAGCGCGTCGGCCATGATCTGGTGGCCGAAGCAGATGCCGAGCATCGGGGTGTTTGCTGCGTACGCACCGCGAATGAAGGCCCGTAGCGGCTCGAGCCAGGCCAGGTCGTCATAGACACCGGCCGCCGAGCCGGTGATGAGGATCGCTTCGAGCCCGGCGGGGTCCGGAAACTCGGCGCCGTCGTGGATCGGCACGGTGTCGTACGAAAAGCCGAAGCCGGCCTCGTCGAACATCCGCATGAACATCGGTGCGTAGAGACCGAAACCGGCGCGCAGCGGCGGCGGCACTTCGCCAGCCTGGATGATGGTGAGCTTCATGGTGCGCAAGATTTGGCCCGGTTCGCGGGGCGATTCAAGCGGGTGCCGCGCATGGCTCCCCTCCAAAAGAAGAACCCCCAACCTTGCGGCCGGGGGTTACCGAGCTTGGAGGTCGGTACTGGTTACGCCGCGGTGGCGTGAAACTGGAGGGCTGCGCCGTTCATGCAGTAGCGCAGGCCGGTCGGCTCGGGGCCGTCGTTGAACACATGGCCGAGGTGACCACCGCAATTGGCGCAATGCACCTCGGTGCGGGGATAGCCCAGCTTGGTATCCGTCGCCTCGCCCACCGCACCGGCAATCGGCTGGTAGAAGCTTGGCCAGCCGGTGTTGCTCTCGTATTTGGTGGCGCTGTCGAACAGCTGGATGTCGCAGCCGGCGCAGTTGAAGGTGCCCGCGCGGTGCTCGTAGAGCAATTCGGATGTTCCCGGACGCTCGGTGTATTCGTGCCGCAGCACCTGGTAGCTCAGCGGGGTCAGCTTCTTCTGCCATTCGGCGTCGGCGAGGGTGTAGGGGAATGGCCCCTTCACTGTCGCCTCTTCGGCCGCCACGGAAATCCCCATCGGCCGCGACACGAGGCCGAGGGCGCCGAGCACCGCCACCGCGGTGCCGCCAAGCAGAACTGAACGTCGATCGAGTTTCATGGCCTCTGGCCCTTCCACGATTGTTAGCATCCTAGCCGGTCGCAGGGGGATCCGGCACCTCAAAAGCTCGTGTCCCGCAAGGATTGCTCCCGCGGGACACGATTTCGGGTCAGACCTTACTTCGCGCCAGCTGGCGCAAAGGTTACGAGGCCGGGAGCAGAACCTTGTCGATAACGTGGATCACGCCGTTCGACTGCATCACGTCGGCAATGGTCACGGTCGCGACACCACCGGCGCCATCGGTGATCTTGACCATGTCGCCGTCGAGCGTGAAGGTCAGCTCGCCGCCCTGCACGGTTGCGGCCTTGAAGGTACCGCCACCATCCTGGATCGCCTTGACGACGTCAGCGGCAGCGATCTTGCCAGCGATGACGTGGTAGGTCAGCACGGCGACGAGCTGGTCCTTGTTCGCGGGCATCAACAGGGTGTCAACGGTACCGGCCGGCAGCGCTGCGAAGGCAGCGTTGACGGGGGCGAAAACGGTGAACGGGCCGGCGCCCTTCAGGGTCTCGACGAGACCGGCAGCCTGCACGGCGGCGACCAGCGTGGTGTGGTCGGCGGAATTGACGGCGTTGTCGATGATGTCCTTGTCGGCGAGCATTGCCGCGCCGCCAACCATCGGGTTGTCCTGGGCGAACACGGCGCCCGAGAGCGCAGTCATCGAGAGCATCGCCGAGACGCCGAGAACACGGAGAGTGGTGGAGAGCTTCATCTGTTTGTTCCTTCCTTTGGGGGTCTGTCCGACATTGTTTCGGATTTGACACCCTTAGATACGTAAGGAGCTTTCAGACTGTTTCAGATTTATTGCCGATATATTTTTTCATCGGCATGAAACTGTTCGCCACGGCCCGGCGTTGTAAATTGTTTTGCGTCAGATCGGCGTGATCTTGCCCACGGCGACGATCGGGCCTTCGGCGACGCCGGTGGGCGAGCCACCCTTGCGCTCGAGCGTCACGGCCAGGGTCGTCCCGGCCTCTATGCCCGACTTGGCGGCGGCATCGAGCGGAATCTCCAGCCGCTCGTTCACCGGCAATACGCCCATCGACACGGCCGGCGAGTCGCCCTTGATGTACCAGAGCTCATAGTCGTTCT
>CAMDAL010000390.1 GCA_945888565.1 Devosia equisanguinis
AGCTGATCGTGTCGACCAGCTCGTAGGGCATGTCGAGCTTGGGGAACAGCGCCTTGATGCCGTTGATCATCGCGGTGCCGAACGTGTCGTTCACGCTCATCAGCACGGCGGTCTTCGGCGTCTTGCCCGAGACCTTGAAGATTTCCTTGTGCAGGGCCAGCGCGCCGGTGATCAGCATCGGTGCGGTCGGGAAGTTGCGCACGACGAACTTGTAGCCCTGCTCGGTGATCTGCGGGGCGGCCGCGATGTTCACGACCAGCGGCACGCCGCGCTGCTCGCAGACCTGGGCGATGGCGATGGTCTGGCCGGAATCGAAGGCGCCGACCAGGATGTGGCAGCCCGCGTCGATCGCCTTCTCGGCCTGGGTGCGGGCCACGTCCGGCTTGGTCTCGGTGTCGTAGTTCACGATCTCGAGCTTCACCGGCAACTTCATGTCGGCGAACACGTCGTTGGCCACGTCGGCGCCACGGCGGCAGGCCTGGCCGATCTGCGCCTGCAGGCCCGAGGTCGGCAGCAGCAGGCCGACCTTGAGGTTGGCGGGCGCGCCCTGGGCAAAGGCCTCACGCAGCGGCAGGGGAGCGCCCAGCAGGGCGGCGCCGGCGAGAGCGGACTGCCCAAGGCGACGGCGGGTGAAGGTCTTGCGGCCGGTCATTGCGGCTCCTCCCAAGGTTTTGCTGGCCCGGACTATAGAGGCTGACTTCTGCGCGTGCTAGGTCGGCCGGCATGATCCATAGCCTCGACGACCTCAATCGAGCGACCGCCGGCGAGTTCGCGGCCGCCGTCGGCGACACGTTCGAACTGGCGCCGTGGGTCGCCGAAGCCGCCGCCGCCAAACGCCCCTTCGCCACGGTCATCGCACTGCACGAAGCGATGATGGGCGCGGTGCGGGCCGCGCCGCGCGAGCGCCAGCTTGCCTTCGTGTGCGGCCATCCCGATCTCGCCGGCAAGGCGGCGCGGGCGGGTGCGCTCACCGTGGACTCGCGACATGAACAGGCGAGTGTCGGGCTCGATACACTCTCCGAGGAGGAATTCGCGCGCTTCCACCACCTCAATGACGCCTACAAGGCGAAGTTCGGCTTCCCGTTCATCGTCTGCGTCCGCCGGCACACGCGCGATTCGATCCTCGCCCAGTTCGAACGCCGGCTGCGCCACGACGCGGCGACGGAATTCGCCGCTTCCCTGCAGGAAATCTCCTTCATCACGCGGCTGCGGCTGGCGGCCAAGGTGACGGGCGAGGGAATGCCGAAAGTGAACGGCCGGCTCAGCACGCATGTACTCGACACCCATGCGGGGCGACCGGCGGTTGGCATCTCCGTCGAACTCCATGAATTCGCGGGCGAGCGCGCCTATCTGATTGCAACCGCCGCGACCAACGCCGATGGTCGCACCGATGCGCCGCTGATCGGCGGCCGGCCGCTGCCGATCGGCCGCTACGAGCTGCGCTTCGCGGTGGGTGACCATTTCCGCAGCAGGGGCATCGAGCAGGGCGATCCACCTTTTCTCGACATCGTGCCTTTACGGTTTTCCATTGCCGAGCCGGAGGGGCATTATCACGTCCCGCTGCTCTGCACGCCCTGGAGCTATTCGACGTATCGCGGAAGCTAGAAGTAGGAGGAGGAAATAATGAACTACAGCGACGTATCCCTGATGATCGACGGTGCCTGGACCAAGGGCGCCAACGGCCGGACGATCCCGGTCATCAATCCGGCCACGGAAGAAGTGATCGGCCATGTGGCCCATGCCGAGAAGGCCGACCTCGACCGTGCGCTCGAGGCGGCCGAAAAGGGCTTCCAGCAGTGGCGCAAGGTCTCGCCGTTCGATCGCTACAAGGTCATGCGCAAGGCCGCAGAGCTGATGCGCCAGCGCGCCGACGAGATCGCGACCATCATGACGATGGAGCAGGGCAAGCCGGTGATGGAGGCCAAGGGTGAGACCCTCCTCGCCGGCGACATCATCGACTGGATGGCCGAGGAAGGCCGCCGCACCTACGGCCGCATCGTCCCGGCGCGCTTCGAGAACGTGTACCAGCTCGTGACCAAGGAACCGGTCGGGCCGGTCGCCGCCTTCACGCCGTGGAACTTCCCGATCAACCAGGTGGTGCGCAAGGCCTCGGCGGCGCTGGCCACCGGCTGCTCGATCATCATCAAGGGACCGGAAGACACGCCCGGCTCGTGTGCCCAGCTCATCAAGGCCTTCGTCGATGCCGGCGTGCCCGCGGGCGTCATCCAGCTCGTCTACGGCGTGCCGTCTGAGATCAGCGAGTATCTGATCCCGCATCCGATCATCAAGAAGGTGACGTTCACCGGCTCGACGCCGGTCGGCAAGCAGCTGGCGGCCCTGGCCGGCGCGCACATGAAGCGCGTCACCATGGAGCTGGGCGGCCATTCGCCGGCCATCGTGTTCGAGGATGCCGACATCGACCAGGCGGTGAACATCCTGGGCGCCAACAAGTTCCGCAATGCCGGACAGGTCTGCGTCGCGCCGACCCGCTTCCTGGTGCACGAGAAGGTCTATCCGGAGTTCGTCGAGAAGTTCACCGCCTACGCGAAGAACATCAAGGTCGGTAACGGTCTCGACAAGGACACGCGCATGGGCCCGCTCGTCGCCGAGCGTCGCCTGCACGCGATCGACGGCTTCGTGAGCGATGCCATCGGCAAGGGCGCCAAGGTCCAGACCGGTGGCCAGCGCAAGGGCAACAAGGGCTACTTCTACGAGCCGACCGTCCTCACCGACGTGCCGCTCGATGCCCGCATCATGAACGAGGAGCCGTTCGGCCCGCTGGCCCCGATCTCGTCGTTCAAGGATTTCGACGGCGTGATGAAGGAAGCCAACCGCCTGCCGTGGGGCCTCGCGGCCTACGCCTACACCACCAACAGCAAGACCATGACGCAGGTCGGTGCCGCCTTCGAAAGCGGCATGGTGTCGATCAACCACCATGGTCTTGCGCTGCCGGAAGTGCCGTTCGGCGGCATGAAGGACTCGGGCTACGGCTCGGAGGGGGGCATCGAGGCGCTCGAGGCCTACCTGAACACCAAGTTCATCAGCCAGCTCGGCATGTAGCCTGTCGCAGGCTGAAAAATCCGGCCCTCCTCCGATCCGTCGGAGGAGGGCTTTTCATGTGCGAAACCTGTCGCCCCTCGGAACGGAGGGCAAACACAGGCTCGCCTTTTGGCCGCGCCGACTTATACGGGTCTCGTCCCGATCGAGGAGCGCATGCATGAAACGTAGAAATGTTCTGGCCGCCCTGGGTGGCCTTCCGGTCGCCGCCGCGCTGGGCCCTGGTGCGCAGGCGCAGGAAGCCTATCCGGCCCGGCTGGTGAAGATCCTGGTGCCGTTCGGTCCGGGCGGCTCCACCGACATCATCTCGCGCCTGATCGGCAAGCAGCTCGAGACCATGACGGGCAAGCCGTTCGTAATCGAGAACAAGCCTGGCGCCACCGGCATGATCGGTACGACCCAGGTCAAGAACGCGCCGGCCGACGGCTACACGATCCTGCTCGGCTCGACCAGCACCCTGGCCGCCAATCCCAGCCTCTACAAGCAGATGACCTACGACCCGACCGACTTCACCACGGTCGCCGTCATCGGCACCGCCGGCAACTTCATGCTGGTGAAGCCCGACGCGCCGTACAAGACGGTGAAGGAGTTCGTCGAGTATGCCAAGAAGCAGCCAAAGCCGCTCTTCTCGGGTTACGGCAACGCCTCCTCGCGCGTGCCGGCCGCTCTCTTCGAGGTCACGACCGGTGTGAAGTTCGAGGAAGTC
>CAMDAL010000391.1 GCA_945888565.1 Devosia equisanguinis
TTAACGGGTCGTTAACCTCTGCTAGGCAGGATTTGCCCAGTTAGAGATTCCGTCATGAAGCTTCCGCTCCTCAGCGCACTGACCGAAAAGATGAAGTGGCACCAGGCCCGGCAGAGCCTGCTTGCCGAGAACGTCGCCAATGCCGAGACCCCGGGTTACCGCGGCCGCGACCTGAAGGCGTTCGGCTTTGAGGAGCACGTCAAGAACCTCTCGACCGCCAAGATCGCCACCCGTGCCACCCAGCCGACCCACATCACGGTTTCCGGCACCGGCGCTGATGGCTTCGGCGCCCGCGACATGAACAATTTCGAGATCACGCCCGAGGGCAACGGCGTCACGCTGGAGGACGAGATGATGAAAGTCACCTCCAACCAGCTCGACTACCAGACCATCACTGCCGTCTACACGCGCTCGCTGCGCATCATCAAATCCGCACTCGGCCGCCAGGCCTGAGGGAGTAGCCCGCAATGAACGACTTCCTCTCCTCGCTCAAGATCGCCGCCTCCGGCCTTCACGCCCAGACGGCGCGCATGCGCATCATCGCCGAGAACCTCGCCAACGCCGACTCCGCCGGCAAGACGCCCCAGGATGATCCCTACCGGCGCAAGATCCCCACCTTCAAGTCGGTGATGGATCGCGAGATCGGCGGCGAAACGGTCAAGATCGGCCGTATCGCCTACGACCAGTCGAACTTCTCCGAGCGCTACGAACCGGGCCACCCGGCCGCCAACGAGCAGGGGTACGTGAAGTATCCGAACGTCAGTTCGCTGGTCGAGTCCATGGATATGCGCCAGGCCCAGCGCAGCTACGAAGCCAACCTGAACGTCGTCATGGTCACCCGGCAGATGCTCGGCGCCACGCTCGACGTGCTCAAGGGATAGTGAGCGTGGTCAGCAAAAAGTCGCAGACTTTTGCGCTTCGACCGCGCGACAACTTAAGGAACTAGATCATGGTCCTTCCGGTCAGCGCTGCCACCAGCGCTTATGCCAATGCCGCCAAGCTGCTGAACCAGGGCGGCAAGCCGGCGATCAACCAGGTCGCGGATCTCGGCGGCGGCGATTTCGCCAAAATGCTCGGCGAGGCCGTGCAGGGCGTCGTCGACAGCGGCAAGGTCTCCGATGCCCGGGCGATGGAGATGGTCAACGGCAAGGGCGACATGGTCGATGTCGTCACCGCCATCAGCGAGACCGAACTCGCCATGAACACCATGGTCGCCGTGCGCGACCGGGTGATCTCGGCATATGAGGAAATCATGCGCATGCCGATCTGATGAGCGGCGACTCGCGGTAGGACAGTCCCATGACAGGTGCAGTGGTTCTCGATCTGGCCCGCGAGGGTATCTGGGTGATGATTTTCGTCGGCGCGCCGATGCTGATCGTCGGCCTCGTCGTCGGCGTGGTCATCGCGTTGTTCCAGGCGCTCACCCAGATCCAGGAACAGACCCTGGTCTTCGTGCCGAAAATCCTCGCCATCTTCGTCGTCATGCTGCTGACGCTGCCGTTCATGGGCGCCTTGCTCGGCAACTACATGATCAAGCTGACCGACATGATCATCGTCGGCGGCTGAGATGATCTCGCTCGACTGGCTCCCCGCCACCGCCTTCTTCTTCCTGCTTATCTTCGCCCGCGTCGGTTCGATCCTGATGCTGGTGCCGGCGCTGGGCGAAAGCGTCATCCCCGCCCGCATGCGCCTCACCTTGGCGCTGATGCTGTCGCTGGTGCTTTATCCGATCGTCAGCCCGGAACTGCCGCCGCTGCCCGACACCGTCTGGGGCATGATCGCTTTCCTGCTGCACGAGATCGCCATCGGCCTCGTCATCGGCACCATTGCCCGGCTGGCCGTCTCCGGCACGCAGGTCGCGGGCTCGATCATCGCCTCCACCTCCGGCCTGTCGGTCGCGGTGGCCGCCGACCCGGTCAACGGTGGCGTGCAGGGCGCGCTGATCGGCGCCTTCCTGTCGATGCTTGGTGTGGCGCTGATCTTCGCCACGGACCTCCACCATGTGTCGATCTCGGCCATCCACGACAGCTACATGATCTTCCGGGTCACCGACCCGCTGATGTTCGGCGACGCGGCCAACACCATCGTCGAGTCGGTGGCCGGTGCCTTCGTCATCGGCGTGCAGATGTCGGCACCCTTCATCGTCTTCGGTCTGGTGTTCAATCTCGGCATGGGCATCCTCAGCCGCCTGATGCCGCAATTGCAGGTCTTCTTCCTCGCCATGCCGGCCACTGTCGGCGTCGGCCTCATCCTCATGGCACTGCTGCTCTCGATGATGATGGGCCTCTACCTCATGCACTATGAGGGCGTGCTGGCGGTGCTCAGGGGTGTCGCGTGAGCGACGAGGCCCCCGAACAGAGCAGCAAAACCGAGGACCCTTCTGAGAAGAAGCTTCGCGATGCCCACGAGAAGGGCAATGTGACGAATTCCCAGGAGGTCACCAACTGGTTCCTCCTGGGCGGTTCCGCACTGGTGTTCGGCATGCTGGCAGTGCCAACGTCGGAGGGGTTGTTTCATTCCTTCCGCGTCCTGATGGACAATGCCGAGAAGTACGAAGTCGGCTCACAGGCGCTCAGTCAGTTCTGGAACGACCTGACCGGTTCCATCCTGCTGGTGGCGCTCATACCCTCGATAGCCATTGCAGCCTTCGCTGTGGCTGCCAACCTGGTGCAGCACGAGCCGCTCCTGTCGGTCGAACCGATCAAGCCAAAGTTCAGCAAGATCAACCCGATCGAGGGCGCCAAGCGGCTGTTTTCGCAGGAAGCGCTGGTCAACTTCGCCAAGGGGCTGCTGAAGCTGGCAGTCGTTTCCGGCGTGCTGTGGTTCGTCCTAGCCCCCGAGATCGACAGCCTCGAGAACATGATCCTTCTCGAGCCCGGCATGATCCTGCGCGAATTCATGGACATGGCCATGAAGATCTTCGGTGCGGTGCTGGCCATCATCACCGTCATCGCGATCGCCGACTACGTCTACCAGCGCAACCGCTGGTGGCATAAGCTGAAGATGACGGTCCAGGAGACCCGCGACGAGTACAAGCAGCAGGAAGGCGATCCCAAGATCAAGGGCCGCCTCCGGCAGATCCGCATGGAGCGAAGCCGCAAGCGCATGATGGCGGCGGTCCCCCAGGCCACCGTGGTCATCACCAACCCGACCCACTTCGCCGTCGCGCTCAAGTACGACAAGGACATGGCCGCGCCCAAATGCGTCGCCAAGGGCGCCGACGCCATCGCCTTCCGCATCCGTGAACTGGCTAAGGCGAACGACGTCCCCATCGTCGAAAACCCGCCGCTCGCCCGCGCCCTCTACGCCTCGATGGACATCGACGACACCATCCCCGGCGAACACTTCAAGGCCGTCGCCGAAGTCATCGGCTTCGTCATGCGGTTGCAGCGCAAGTCGTCCTGGAAGGCGGGTTAGGGCAGGGGGGCCGCGCACAGCCCCCGCTGCTCCCCCCCTTCCGTCGGCTCCGCCGCCACCTTCCCCCGCAAGCGGGAGAAGGGTCCCAGTGGCCCGGCCTTGCCACATCCTTCCTTCTCCCGCAAGCCTGCGGGAGAAGGTGCCGGCAGGCGGAAGAGGGGAGCAACAAACTCAACCCCTTAGCAGGAATCTGACCCCAACTTATCCCCGCTCCCCAACCCCATGCGATTCTCTCCCTCATCCGCTGCACCGAAGCGAGATCATGACGAGTGGTTGGTGCGGGGAGGTTGGGTGGATGGGGGTCGCTCTGTCCAGGCCGATGCAACGTGTGAACCAG
>CAMDAL010000392.1 GCA_945888565.1 Devosia equisanguinis
AAGCACTGGATGCGCATGGCCCAGCGCCGATCCGTCGACGACACCTGGCGACACATCGGCAAACTCGTCCAGACAATCGGGCCAGACGAATGCGCAAACTACATCGCAAACGCAGGATACGCGGCAACCTAAACGTGAAACGGTCTAGCGCAGCGCCTCGGAGACCAGCGCCTTCGCGTGGAGGTCAGTCGTGTCGTAGGTTGGCAGCGGGCTGACGCTGTCGTCGATCAGCATGCCGATCTCGGTGCAGCCGAGGATGACGGCCTCGGCGCCCCGAGCCTTCAGCCGGGCGATCGCATCGACATAGATGCGGCGCGACTCCTCGCGCACGATGCCGAGGCACAGCTCCTCGTAGATGATGCCGTTGAGGTTGGTGATGCCCACGTCCGGCACCAGCACCTCGAGCCCGCGTGCTTCCAGCCCCTCGATGTAGAACCGCTTCTCCATGGTGAAGCGGGTGCCCAGCAGGCCGACCTTGCCGATGCCATCGGCCAGCAGGGCTTCAGCCGTCGGCGCGGCGATATGCACGAACGGCACGCTCAGCGCAGCGACGATCTGCGGGGCGCAGATATGCATGGTGTTGGTCGCAAGCCCGATGGTACCGGCACCCTGCGCCTCGAGCGCGGCCGCGATGCCGGCGAGAATCCGGCCAGCCCCCTCCCAGTCGCCCGCGCGCTGCATCGCCTCGATCCCGGCGAAATCCACCGAGTGGACGATCACCGGCGCCGAGTGCAGGCCGCCGAGCCGCGCCGCGGTCTCGCGGTTGAGTATGGCGTAGTAGTGGGCGGTCGACTCCCAGCTCATGCCGCCGATCAGGCCGATGGTCTTCATGGCGTCAGCCCTTGAGCTGGCCGGGTATGTCCCTGAACGCTGCGACGATCTGCAGGTAGGCGTCGCGCTTGAACGGCACGATCAGGTCGGGCAGCGCCTCGAGTTTTTCCCAGCGCCAGCGGTCGAACTCGGCGGGGTGGGCGCCGCCGCCCGGTTCGGTGACGTTGATCTCGGTCTCATCGCCGGTGAAACGGAAGGCGAACCAGCGCTGGCGCTGGCCGCGATACTTGCCCTTGAGCGCGATGCCCAGCGCCTCGTCGGGCAGGTCGTAGTAGATCCACTCGGGCGTCTCGGCGATCAGTTCCACCGTGCGGATCGAGGTCTCCTCGAACAACTCGCGGTAGGCCGTGTCGAGCGGCTGCTCGCCCTTGTCGATGCCACCCTGCGGCATCTGCCAGGGTGCGCGGACCTCCGAACTGTCCTCGGGATCTTCTTCGGGCTTGCGGCGGCCGATGAACACGAGGCCATCGGCGTTGAAAATGGCGGTGCCCACGCAGTCGCGATAGGGCAGGGTTTCGCGGTCAACCATCGGTCTTTTCCATCAAGGCACTGGCCGGGACGATCACTATCCCCTTGTCCTCGAGCCCGCGAGCCCATTCGGTGACCACTTCGATCGAGACCGGCAGGGCCGAAACGATGCCGATGGCCGAGCCGTTGCGGCGCGCCTTGTCCTCCAGCGCCTGCAACTGGGCGAGGATGGCGGTGCGCGAGGGGTTGGTGTCCAGCATTGCATCGACTCGGGCGAACGGCACGCGGTTGGCCCGCGCCAGTTGCGGGGCGAGCGAGCGGTTGGACGAGCCGTCGTCGAGGTAGCCGAGACCGCGCGCGCCCAGTTCTTCCATCACCGGCCCGAAATCGGCACCCGAGGCGGTGAAGCGCGCGCCCATGTTGTTGAGCAGTCCGACATAGCCGCCGAACCGGCTCATCACCTGAAACAGCTTGTTGAGGTTGTCGCGAGGCGCCTGGCCGGTCAGCAGGGTCTCGGGGCCCGGATCGTTGTCGGGGTAGTCGAAGGGCTCGAGCGGCACTTCCAGCAGCACTTCGTGGCCGCTGGTGCGGGCGCTGGCAACGCTGCGCGACAGGCCCTTGCCATAGGGGGCGAAGGCCAATGTCACTTCAGCCGGCAGCTTCGCGATCGCCTCGAGCGTGCCATTGGGGTTGATGCCCAGCCCGGAGACGACGATGGCGACGGTCGGTTTGCCGTCGGCGGCGGCAAGGCTGCCGGAGCCGCGGGAATAAGCGTCGAACGGCGTCACGCCGGTCGATGAGATCCGCGGGATCTGGCCGAACTCGGTTTCCTCGACCAGATCGGGGGCGATGTCGGAAGGGTCGGCCAGCGCCATGTCCATCATGGCCCCGGACTCTCCCTCCGTGCCGGGAATGGCGATCATTTCGGGGTCGGCTGTGATGGTCGCCGGCATCGATGTGCCGTCCGAGACCGCTCCGGCTACCGGGTTGGCGTTGACCGTCGAACTGATTGCAACCGTGGCCGAAGGCCTGCCGCCATAAGGCGTTTCGACCAGCAGCACGGTGGCGACGACGCCGATGCCGATGGCGCCCAGCAGGGCAAATGCGGTGCGCGCGATCGGCAGCCGGTACGCCCGCCGGCCTTCGTTCGCCTTCTCCTGCCGTGCCCGACGGCGGCTGAGCGGGGCACTGAGATCGGTCATGCCGGCATCCCGAAAAGCAACGGGGCGGCGAATCGGCCGCCCCGCAGGGAATTACTCTGGTCTGCCAGACGGTAACGAAGCGTTAACTGGCGGCGCTATCGGCCTTTGGCGGGTAGGCCGAGTTGGTTTCCTCGCCGTTGATCAGCTTCAGCGCGAACTGCAGCTGGTTGTCCTCCTCGGCCTCGGCCGGGACATAGACGGAGGACCCGACGGTGGCGTTCTCCTGCGTACCGCCGCCGATCTGGCCGGGCAGTGCCACTTCGCCGAGGATTTCGTCGCGGCCCTTGAACTCCTCCGGTACGTCCTGGGTGATGAGGATGTCGGGCTGGATGCCGGAGGCCTGGATCGAGCGGTTGTTCGGCGTGTAGTAGCGCGCCGTGGTCAGCCGCATGGCGCCATCGGCGCCGAGCGGGATGATCGACTGCACCGACCCCTTGCCGAACGAACGGGTGCCGACGACCGTGGCGCGCTTGTGGTCCTGCAGGGCGCCGGCGACGATCTCGGCGGCGGAAGCCGAGCCACCATTGATCAGCACGACCATCGGGATATCGGTGATCTTCTGGTCGAGGTCGTCGGGGCGGGCGTCATAGCGCGAGCTTTCGCTGTCCAGCCGGCCGCGGGTCAGCACCACGGCGCCCTGGCGCAGGAAGGCGTCCGACACGAACACGGCCTGGTCGACGAGGCCACCCGGGTTGTTGCGCAGGTCGAGCACGATGCCCTTGGGCGCCTTGCCAAGCTGCTTGTACGCGTCGTCGATCGCCTTGCGAACGCCGGGGAAAGCCTGCTCGGAGAAGCGGGCGAGGCGGATCACCGCAATGTCTTCCTGCATGGTCAGGCGCGCGGCGCGGGTGGCGATGATGTCGCGGGTCAGCTCGAACTCGAGCGGTTCAGCGACGCCCTCACGGATGACGGTGATCTTGATGGTCGTGCCGACCTGGCCGCGCATCTTGCCGACCGCCTCGTCCAGCGACATGCCCTGGACCTGCGTGCCGTCGAGTTCGACGATGAAATCGCCGGCGAGGATACCGGCCTTGGCGGCCGGGGTCTCGTCGATGGGCGACACGACCCGGATCGCGCCATCCTCCATCTGCACCTCGATGCCAAGACCGCCGAACTGGCCGGAGGTGTCTTCCTGCACGTCGGCGTAGTCGATCGGCTCCATGTAGTCGGAGTGCGGATCGAGCGAGGTCAGCATGCCACGCAGCGCGGCGTGGATCAGCTTCTTCTCGTCGGGGGCCTCG
>CAMDAL010000393.1 GCA_945888565.1 Devosia equisanguinis
CCTACAACGACACCCCCAGAAAATGCCTTGCCTTCCGAACCCCCACCGAGGTCTTCTCAGACATCATCAACCGTGTTGCACTTCAACCGTGACTCCACCTCCCTGCTTTCGCAGGGATGACAACGTCGGGGGTGTTGGGACGGCGCGGAGAAGACGGGGGATTGCAGGCGGTCTTGAGCGCGCGCTGCGGTTGGTCGGCTACCCCAAGCCTCTTCCCTCCGGCCTCCGATGCATTATCCTCCGGCCCCCGGAGGATCGGATGAACAGCAAGAACAACGCGCGGCTTTATGCGATGGCGTTTGGCAGCGTCTATCCGCTCTATGTGGCCAAGGCGGAGCGGAAGGGGCGGACGAAGGCGGAGGTGGACGAGATCATCTGCTGGCTCACCGGGCACACGGCGGCGTCGCTCGCGGCGGTGATCGCCGACCGGACCAGCTTTGCCGACTTCATCGCCCACGCCCCGGCGCTGAACCCGGCCCGCGCGCTCATCACCGGCGTGGTCTGCGGCGTGCGGGTGGAGGACATCGAGGAACAGCCGATGCGGGAGATCCGCTATCTCGACAAGCTCGTGGACGAGTTGGCGAAGGGGAAGGCGATGGGGAAGATTTTGCGGGGGTGAGGCCCGGCGGGGGGCGCCGAGCCACTGTTTGTCGCTTCGGCGCAGCTCAATATTCCGGTTCGGAGCCGATCGAATGGATGCTGAGGTCGGCACCACGTCGCTGCTGCTCGTCGGTCAGCCGGATGCCCATTGCACGGCTGGTCAGCGCGTACACCACGTAGCCAGCGCCGAAGGCATAGGCAGAGATGGCGACCGATCCGATCAACTGGCTGACGAAACTGACCCCGCCCATGCCGCCCAGCGCCTGCAGACCGAAGATGCCGGCCGCGATGCCGCCCCACAGGCCGCACAGGCCATGCAGTGGCCAGACGCCGAGGACGTCGTCGACTTTCAGCTTCTCCTGAGTCCAGTGGAATCCCTTGACGAAGATGACGCCCGCAACGCCACCGACCACCAGCGCGCCCAGCGGATGATAGAGGTCCGAACCGGCACAGACGGCGACGAGCCCGGCCAGCGCGCCGTTGTGCGCAAAGCCCGGATCGTTTCGCCCGATGATCACCGCGGCGATGATGCCACCGACCATCGCCATCAGCGAGTTCAAAGCCACGAGGCCTGAAGCACCGGCGACCGACTGGGCCGACATGACGTTGAAGCCGAACCAGCCGATGGCGAGCAACCACGTGCCGAGCGCCAGCCATGGGATCGAGGATGGCGCGAAGGGCCGGCCGTTGGGACCATAGCGGCCAGCGCGCGAACCGATGCGCAATACGGCGGCCAGCGCGATCCAGCCGCCGAGCGCGTGCACCTGGATGGACCCGGCGAAATCGTGGAAGCGGGCGCCGAAGGTGCTCTCGAGCAGGGCCTGGATGCCGTAGTTGGCGTTCCAGACGATGCCTTCGGAGAAGGGATAGATCAGGCCGACGATGACTGCCGCGGCGATCACCTGGGGCCAGAACTTCGCGCGCTCCGCCACCCCACCGGAGACGATTGCCGGTACGGCGGCGGCGAAGGTGGCGAGGAAGAAGAATTTCACCAGGCTGAAGCCCTGCGGCGCAAAGCCCTCGCCTCCGCCGGACAGGGTCGCCGCGTCGTGGAAGAAGGTTACCCCGTAGGCGATGGTGTAGCCGATGACGAAATAGGCCAGGGTGGAGAAGGCGAAATCCACCAGGATCTTCACCAGGGCATTCACCTGGTTCTTCTTGCGCACGGTTCCCAGCTCGAGGAACGCGAAACCGCCATGCATGGCGAAAACAAGGATTGCGCCGACGAGCACAAAGAACACGTCGAGTCCGGCATTGGACTCCGTCATCTTGAGACCTCCCAAAGACCCGGCTCGCATCCGGGAGTAATTTTGGGGCAAAGTATGCAAGCGGCGCGCCAGTCACGGTCGCGGGGAAGAGGCGAGGGATTTCAGGCGACTAGCGTGGCGCGCGGGGCCTGCGGTCGTTGGGTGCAGGCGCGCTGCGCATTATTTGTGCATTTCCTGGGCGCTTCGTGCTCATTTGTTCGGCATATTGCCGTTGATGGCCGGCGGTCTTATCATCCGACGCGAAGAAGAAGGCGGAGGTGGACGAGATCATCTGCGGGCTCACCGGGCACACAACGGCATCGCTCGCGGCGGTGATCGCCGGCCGGACCAGCTTTGCCGACTTCATCGTCCACGCCCCGGCGCTGAACCCGGCCCGCGCGCTCATCACCGGCGTGGTCTGCGGCGTGCGGGTGGAGGAGATCGAGGAACAGCCGATGCGGGAGATCCGCTATCTCGACAAGCTCGTGGACGAACTGGCGAAGGGGAAAGCGATGGGGAAGATACTCAGGGGGTAGAGAGGTCTTATTCTTCGGCGTGGCTACCTGTCCGCAAAAGTCGGCAAGCAACGGCCGCATATGGCCCCAAAGCGGTCGGAGTGCCCGGTTCTGACGCGAAGTTGCCTCCCAGCTGTGCCGGGTGCCCAGCGATTGTCCGGCAGATTGAGTAACGACTGGGCGGTACGGTAAGCGACAGAATTTGGGGCATTGCGTGCAGCGACCCAATAGATGTTACAGGACAACGAATCTGCAGCCTCGGGGGAACACCTTGAATATCAATCTCTGCGTCGAGTGCGACGAATGCTCAAATAGGACAAACTGCCGCGTAGGGATGAGCAACAGAGACTTTCAGCCACTGAAGTTTAGCTGCCGTGGCTGCGGCTCCACCATTTCCATTGATTTTACCGGAAACGCCCTAGGTCTCGACACGATGGCGCTAGCGTCGATGATGAAAAAAAAGGCCTCACGACGTACAAACCTAAAGAGCGGGATGAAGCACAGAATAGTTGGCGCGACGGAGATAGAGCTCGAGGGTCCTTTCAATGCTGAACTCGATTTTGTGGACCTGCACCTCGATTTCCCGGTCGAGTTTGGCGATTACGTGATGGGTCACACCCCGTTTATGAAAGCTGCACAACGCGCTGGCATCGAAAAAACGGAGTTTCATCGCGCACGATTGCAGATGATAAATGATGCATACAAAGATTACCCGCACGTCGCGAAGCTTATAGACATGTATCTTAACGGCTATCACAATCCGTTCGCGGAAACTGCGTTGAAAAGATTTGGCATCTACACCAAATAGAACAAAAATTATGACATAAACGCTACGCTATATACACTTGTTAGTAGACATGTGTTGCCTTTCACACTTCCAGATGACAGTCGGTCGTTAGTCGAGGAATTCAGCAATACGATCGTCACGCTCGGCACTGAATAGGCAGCAGGGACGTTGGCATTCCTGCAGGAAATGGTCGACAAGAAATTCCTGCGGACGTTGCAGAGCGATTGCCTAAAAATATACAAGGGGATATTCGCCGCCGAGCTGCCGCTGCGTCCTGCCCTGTTTCTGGATCTTGATAGCTCCCATATCCATGGCATCACAGCGATGCGTGTTAGCTCTCAAGATTTCGAGGGATACCGGGAGGTGTACAAGGATATGGCGGAAGTGTTGAGCCGCCAGCTGGTGCTTGTAGCGGGTATAAACAACCTTCTGAAAAGGGGCGACCATAATAAATTTGCCAGCCGCATGTCCAAGGCCGGAAAGGAACTAGCTCCCAATTCACTGAACACTTATGCAGATGTATCCTTGGGGCATAATACCAAGTCTCGGGGAGGATGACTCTGGTGGGGTTGCCAGGATGATC
>CAMDAL010000394.1 GCA_945888565.1 Devosia equisanguinis
AAGGCGATCGACGACTGGCGGCCGGAAGACCCGGCGTTCTGGCAGTCCAAAGGAAAGGCGATCGCGGCGCGGAACCTGTGGATATCGATCCCGAACCTCCTGCTGGCTTTTTCGGTATGGATGGTGTGGAGCGTGGTCATCGCCAAACTCCCAAGCGTTGGCTTCAAGTTCACCACCGACGAACTGTTCTGGCTAGCGGCGCTCCCCGGCCTTTCCGGCGCGACGCTGAGGATATTCTACTCGTTCATGGTGCCGATCTTCGGTGGCCGTCTGTGGACCACGCTGACCACGGCCTCGCTGATCATCCCGGCGATGGGCATCGGCTATGCGGTGCAGAACACGGAAACGCCGTACCTGATCTTCCTCGTGCTGGCGCTGCTCTGCGGCCTTGGTGGCGGCAATTTCGCCTCCTCAATGTCCAATATCAGTTTCTTCTTTCCCAAGCGGGAGAAGGGCAATGCGCTCGCGTTGAACGCAGGGCTGGGCAATCTGGGCGTCAGCGTCATGCAGTTCCTGATACCATTGGTCATCACCGTCGGTGTGTTCGGTGCCATTGGCGGAGAGTCGCAACCTCTCAATGAAACGACCCGGCTCTGGCTGCAGAACGCCGGGTTCATCTGGGTACCGTTCCTCGTCGTGGCGGCGCTGGCCGCCTGGTTTGGGATGAACGATCTCGCCGCCGCAAAGTCCTCGTTCAAGGACCAGGCAGTCATCTTCGGGCGCACCCACAACTGGCTGATGTGTTGGCTCTATACCGGTACTTTCGGTTCGTTCATCGGCTATTCGGCCGGCTTCCCGCTGCTGGCCAAGATCGCCTTCCCAGAGGTGAACTCGCTGCAATACGTCTTCCTTGGGCCGTTGGTGGGAGCGCTCGCACGGGCCGGAACGGGCTGGATTGCCGATCGCTGGGGTGGTGCACGAGTGACCTTCTGGACATTCGTGCTGATGATCGCGGCGGTTGGCGGCGTGCTCTACTTCATGGCCACCAAGGAGCAGCCCGGGGCGTTCTGGGGGTTCTTTGCGATGTTCATGGTCCTGTTCCTCGCGACCGGGATTGGCAACGCCTCGACCTTCCAGATGATCCCGGTGATCATGCGCAAGGAAATCGACCGGCTCATGCCGGACCTGGCGCCAACGGATCGTGTCCGTCAGGCCGACAAGGAATCGGCGGCCATCATCGGCTTCACATCGGCGGTGGCGGCCTACGGAATGTTCTTCATTCCCCGTGCGTATGGCACCTCGATCCAAATGACCGGCGATGCCTCGGCCGCACTGTGGGGGTTCCTGATCTTCTACGTGACCTGTCTGGGGCTCACTTGGTTCGTCTATACGCGCCGCGGCGGTCTGCTGCATGACATCGAAAGAAGCCGAGGCGGCGATGCAGCCGGCGAGGCACGACGTTCGGAACGGAGAGTGTGATGAGCCTGCTGCTGGATCGACTGAACTTTTTTACCCGGCCATCGCGCTTTTCTGACGGGCACGGCGTCACCACAGCCGAAAGCCGCACCTGGGAGAAAGCGTATCGCGGGAGATGGCAGCACGACAAGATCGTGCGCTCCACCCACGGGGTGAATTGCACCGGTTCGTGCTCGTGGAAGATCTACGTCAAGGGCGGTATCGTCACCTGGGAGACCCAGCAAACGGACTATCCCCGCACCCGTCCCGATCTGCCGAACCATGAGCCGCGCGGCTGCGCCCGAGGCGCCAGCTACTCGTGGTACATGTACTCGGCCAACCGGGTTAAGCATCCGCTGATCCGGTCGCGGCTGCTCAGGCTGTGGCGAGCGGCGCGAGCGACATTGGCTCCAGTCGCCGCCTGGGCCTCGATCGTGGAGACCCCCGCCAAGCGTCGCGACTACACCAAAGTGCGCGGGCACGGCGGGTTCGTGCGGGCCCGCTGGGACGAAGTCAACGAGATCATTGCCGCGGCGAACGCCTACACGGTGCGTAAGCACGGGCCGGATCGTGTCATCGGCTTTTCGCCGATCCCGGCTATGTCGATGGTCTCGTATGCGGCCGGCTCGCGCTACCTGTCGCTGATGGGCGGCGTCTGCATGTCATTCTACGACTGGTATTGCGACCTGCCGCCGGCTTCGCCCATGACCTGGGGCGAGCAGACCGATGTCCCGGAATCGGCAGACTGGTACAATGCCGGCTTCCTGATGCTGTGGGGCTCGAACGTGCCGCAGACGCGGACGCCCGATGCCCATTTCTATACCGAGGCCCGCTACAAGGGCGCGAAGTCGGTGGTGGTCTCGCCGGATTACTCTGAGGCGGCCAAGTTCGCCGACCTCTGGCTGCACCCCAAGCAGGGCACCGATGCCGCTCTGGCGATGGCGCTGGGGCATGTGATCCTGAGAGAATTCCATCTCGACCGGCAGGCCGAGTATTTCGAGGACTATTGTCGCCGCTACACCGACATGCCGATGCTGGTTCGTCTTGTCGAGCAAGACGGCCAGATGGTCCCTGAGCGGCTGCTCCGGGCGTCGGACTTCGCCGGCAGCCTGGGTGAGGACAAGAATGCCGACTGGAAGACGGTCGCGATCGACGGCAAGACCGGCAACGTGGTCGTGCCACAGGGTTCAGCCGGGCACCGCTGGGACGGCGGCGGCAAATGGAACCTCGAGCAGAAGGACGGCTTGGGAGCGGACGTCGAACTGAAGATGTCGTTGATCCTCGAGGAGGAGCGCGACGCGGTGGCGGCCGTGGCCTTCCCGTATTTCGGCAATCGGGAGCACGACCATTTCGAGGGCACCGACCATGCCAGCGTCCTGGTTCGCTCGGTTCCGGCCAAACGCGTGCAACTGTCCTCTGGAGAGGCGCTGGTCGCGACGGTGTTCGATCTCCTCGCGGCCAATTATGGGCTGGAACGCGGTCTGGGCGGCGCCAATGTCGCAACCAGCTACGACGAGAACGTGCCTTACACGCCGGCCTGGGCCGAGAAGGTGACCGGCGTGCCGCGCGCGCAGATCATCTCGGTGGCGCGCGAGTTCGCCTCGAATGCCGAAAAGACCCAGGGGCGTTCGATGGTGATCGTCGGCGCGGGGCTGAACCACTGGTACCACATGGATATGAACTACCGGGGGATCATCAATCTCCTGGTGATGTGCGGCTGCGTCGGCAAGTCCGGCGGCGGCTGGAGCCACTATGTAGGCCAGGAAAAACTCAGGCCGCAGACCGGCTGGCAGCCTCTGGCGTTCGGCCTCGACTGGAGCCGGCCGCCGCGCCAGATGAACTCCACGTCGTTCTTTTACGCCCATACCGACCAGTGGCGCTATGAGACCCTCGACGTCAGTGAAATCCTGTCGCCCACTGCCCCCAAGGGTGACTGGAACGCCAGCCTGATCGACTACAATATCCGCGCCGAGCGCATGGGCTGGCTGCCTTCGGCGCCTCAACTCAAATCGAACCCTCTCGATATCGCCGCAGCAGCAGCCAAGGCAGGCAAGGAGCCCAAAGACTACGTCGCAGCCGCGTTGAAATCGGGCGAGCTCGAACTCAGCTGCGAGGATCCCGACGATCCGGCGAACTGGCCGCGCAACATGTTCGTCTGGCGCTCAAACCTGCTCGGCTCCTCGGGCAAGGGCCACGAGTACTTCCTCAAGCACCTGCTCGGTACGACGCATGGCGTGATGGGCAAGGATCTCGGCGAGCAGGGCCGCGCCGGCTCGAAGGAGGCCGTTTGGCATGACGAGGCGCCGGAGGGCAAGCTCGATCTGCTCGTGACGCTC
>CAMDAL010000395.1 GCA_945888565.1 Devosia equisanguinis
CCGAGGATATTCCGAACTACGACCCGGTCGCCCTGATCGATGCCGGCCAGCCGATCGCCGCCAGCGCCGACCAGGAGGCTAACCCCGAAATCTATGGCGCGGACGTGGAAGGCGAGGTGCAGATTCGCACCACCGCCCTGCCCGCCAGCTTCGTGCCGGCACCGGCCATTTCCGACAAGCTCGCCGCGAACTTCGTCCGGCTGTCGGTCGAGAGCGTGTTCAGCGATGGGGGCATTGGCGAGAGCACCGGCTTCGCCCTCGCCTACGCCGACCCCGGGACCGGTATCCGCGACCTGGGCGTGGTAACGGGCGGCGGGCTTTCCGGCGTAGCCGAAAACGTCAGTATCGTGCCCAAGACCAAGAGCGCCGAGGAGGCCGGCCTGGGCCGCTCGGAGCGTGTCGTGACGGTGCGCGACAACGGTCCGCTCAAGGACACGCTGCTCAAGAACGGCTTTGACGACCAGACCTACGATATGGTTTCGGCGACTCTGAAGAACGTGCTGAACTCTGCCAACATGCCCAAGGGCGCGCGCCTGCGGATCCTGATGGGACCGTCGCGCACTTCCGAGACACTGATTCCGCATCGGCTCAGCATCTACTTCCCCAATAGCGCCGGAGAGATCCGGCACGCTGCCACGGCGGCGCTGACCGACCGGGGCAACTACGTGCTGGGCCTCGCACCACCGGACATCGCGTTCGCCAACGAGGACACCGAGGAAATCAACGTCAACAACCTGCCGTCGGTCTATCGCTCGATCTGGGAGACGGCGCGCAAGCATGACATCGACGATTCGGTGACATCGCGCATCGTGGCGATGTTCGCCTACGACGTTGACCTGACAAAGAAGATCTCGGCCGGCGATTCCATCGAAATTCTCGAGACCGAGAAGGACGCCGACGGGCATCAGGACCTGCTCTATGTGGCGCTGCACCTGGGATCGACCAAGCGCGAACTGTTCCGCTTCCGCACCAGTGACGGCGTGGTCGACTATTTCGACCCCGACGGCGAGACCGGCAAACGCTTCCTGACCCGGCGGCCGGTTCAGGGTGGCGGGCGACTGGCCAGCCGATTCGGCTATCGCGTCCATCCGATCTTCAAGTCCCGCCGCCTGCATACCGGTGTCGACCTCGCCGCCAGGACCGGCACCCCGATCTATGCCGCCGGCGATGGCGTGATCGCGAAGGCCCAGTGGGTCTCGGGCTATGGCCGCTACATCTCGATCAAGCACGTCAACGGCTTCGAGACCGCCTATGCCCACCAGACCCGATTCGCCGAGGGCATGAAGCCCGGCGTGCGGGTGAAGCAGGGCCAGTTGATCGGCTATGTCGGCTCGACCGGCAACTCGACTGGGCCGCACCTCCACTTCGAGATCAAGGTCAATGGCCGCTTCGTCGATCCGCTCAGCGTGAAGCTGCCGCGCGACAAGTCGCTGAGCGCCCAATATGACGGGGCATTCCAGCAGACGATCTCGCAGATCCGCGACCTGATGACGCGTGACGCCAAGCCGATAACGGTCGCGTCCGCCGACTAGGCCCTCCCCTTCTTCTCCTGGGTGAACCAGGCGATTGCTGCCGAGAGCAGCGCCAGGGCGGCGTTGCACCAGGCTATGGTGGCAAAAGCCGCGTTGCTGGCCGCGACACGCAAGGCCTCGGCGTCGGGCGGGAGTGCTTCTGCCGGCATCAGCCCGAAGAAGAGCGACAGCTCGGCGGCCGGGCCGAGCGCACGCTCGAACACCACCGCGGCGATTCCACCCATCAGCGCAACGGCGAGCAGGCCCGCCACGCGGGCGACGGCGTTGTTGACGCCCGAGGCGAGCCCGGTGTCGTGATCGTCCACCGACGTCATGACGGCGGCGGACAGCGGCGAGACGACGCCGCTCATCCCCAGCCCGAGCAGCACCATCGGGGGCAACACGGCGAGCCAGATATTCTGCAGCGGCGCCAGCAGCGCCATGAGCGCAAAGGCGACAGCCACGATGGTGGCGCCGCCGGCGATCATCGGTCCCGGACCGATCCGGTCGGAGAGCCGGCCGGCCGGCGACGACAGCACGGTGAGGAGGATACCCAGCGGCAGGAAGACGATCGATACTTCGGCCGCCGTCGCGCCCCAGCCACCGATCAGCGCCATGGGCAGGAAGAAGCTGATGGCAGCGAGAGCGAGATAGAGCGTGAAGGTGAGGCCGTGGGCGCCCGAGAACTGCCTGCGGCCGAAGTGATGCAGCGGCAGCATCGGGTGCTTCGCCCGCGCCTCCCAGAACAGGAAGGCGGCAAGGAAGGCAACCCCGAGACCGGTATAGAGGGCGACGTTGCTGAGCAGCGGCGCGCCTGACGCCGTGCCGGTCAGCCCGAAGGCAACGAGCAGCAGCCCCGCGGTGGCGAGAGCGCCGCCTACGAGGTCGATCGGCCGGCTGCGGTCGGGCGCATCGGCCGGGACGCGGAGCCAGAGCACAGCCAGCGCGATGCCGCCGAGCGGCAGGTTGATGGCAAAGACCAGTCGCCAACTCCAATCCCCCAGCGCGGTGAGGACGAGGCCGCCGATGACGGGCCCGAGAATCGTCGTGAGCGACGAGAAGGAAGACCAAAGGCCTATGGCCTTGCCGCGTTCTTGCCGCGGGTAGGCCTTGGCGATGATGGCGAGGCTACCCGGCACCATGAGGGCCGCGCCGACGCCCTGCACCGCGCGGGCGCCGATCAGGAACGGGGCGCTTGGGGCCAGCGCACAGGCCAGCGATGCGGCGGTGAACAGGATGATGCCGGAGGCGAAGGTGTTGCGCAGCCCGAAGCGGTCGCCCGCCGCGCCACCGATCAGCAGCAGCGAGGCGAGAAAGAGCATGTAGCCGTTCGACACCCACTGCACATCGGCGAGGCTGGCGCCCAGGTCGGCCCGGATCGCCGGCGCGGCGATGGCCAGCACCGAACCGTCGATGAAGGCCATCGACGAGGCGAGGATTGCCGCGACGAGGACGTGGAAACGACGATCGGCGGGGACGAACGGCTGGTCCAGCGGCGCAGTAATGGTCATCCTGGCAGCCTACTCCGCCCCCTGCGGCGTGCAACCTGTGCCTACTCCGCAGTCAGGTTTTTTCGATGTAGACCGCAAACTCGACCCCACCCGGCGAACGGAAGTGAAACCGGCGAACGGAAGTGAAACCGGCGACCACCGGGGTAATCAAACTGCGGAACCGTCAAGATGCCGCCTGCGGCGGCGATGTCCTGCTCTGCCGCATCAAGGTCTTCGGCGCGGATCACCGGCATGGGTGCGGCAACGCGCAGATCGGACGAATCGACGCCCACGGCGAGGCCGGCATGGACCTCAGCATAGTCCGGGCCGTAGGGCGTATGCGACCAGCCAAAGGCATCGGTCATGAATTTCCGCTCGGCGGCTCCATCGGTGGAGGGGAGTTCGAGGTAGTCCAGAGTGTAGCGCTGCATCGTGCGACCCGATTGATGTTCCTGTTATGTTCTAAACGGTCATCCTTGAGAGTGCAAGCCGTTGGGCTTGAGGTGCCCATACCCTGCCGCAGGCCGGCGCACCGAAGCCCCCGCCGGCGTCGCCGCCTCGGGTTGTTTCAAAGAACCTGCCCCCTTTCGGGCGCAGTGAAGCGGGGCCGGCGAGGCTTCAGGCCCCGACGCGGTTAGTCCGCAATAATTATGAGGCTCTCGCCTCGCCGGCCGATCGGGGTTTTG
>CAMDAL010000396.1 GCA_945888565.1 Devosia equisanguinis
CTCGATCAGTTGCTCTTTGCTGAGCTGCTGCAAATCACCTCTGTCCATAGCCCCAGAGATTCAGGGATTTACCCCGATGACAAGGGGGTGGGTAATTACGTGAACCTTACGAGAGACAGGTGTTCCACACGCATGGGCAACCCCAAGCCACAATCTCGTTCTTCGAACTAGACAATCTGAGGCAGTTCAAGGCCCGGAAGTCGGCTGGGATTGCTGGCGCAGACGGCTGGAAGTATCCGCCCGCCGGCCTTCTGTAGTGACTCATCCGCCCCCTTTCCCAACACCCTCACCCCCGATCCATGTTACCCTCCCCCACGTGCACCGCATTTCGCGGGCTCGTCTGACATGATCGGACACTTTCCTATGCAATTTCCAAGCTGGTTGAAGCCGGGCCTCACGGGTGCGGCGGTGGGCGCTATCGGGCTTGCGATCGTCGGGTTCAGCTGGGGTGGCTGGGTGACGGGCGGGTCGGCCAAGGAGATGGCATCGAAGGCCTCGACCTCCGCCGTCGCCATGGCGCTGACCCCCTATTGCGTCGAGCGGGCCGGCACGCTCGATGCGGCCACCGCGCTGACCGAAATCAAGGGCGCCTCGACCTATTCGCGCAAGGGCATGGTGGAGAAGGCCGGCTGGGCCACGCCGCTCGGCGCCGACAAGCCCAATGGCGAACTGGCGCAGGCCTGCCAGCTGAAGCTCGCCGAAGCGTTCTAGGCGCGACCGGGGGGCTGTTCAGGGGGAATTCAGGCCGGGACGGCCCCCCTCCCGGCCTCCCCCATGAAGGGGGAGGTGAAGAAAGGCGGGTCCGCTGGGCCTATTCGTCGCCCATCTTCAGCGCCTGGATGAACGCTTCCTGCGGGATTTCGACGCTGCCGAACTGGCGCATGCGCTTCTTGCCCTTCTTCTGGGCTTCGAGCAGTTTTCGTTTACGCGTGGCGTCGCCGCCATAGCACTTCGCCGTCACGTCCTTGCGCAGCGCGCGGATGGTTTCGCGGGCGATGATCTTGCCGCCGATGGCGGCTTGAATGGGAATCACGAACAGGTGCGGCGGGATCAGGTCCTTGAGCTTTTCGCACATGCCGCGGCCGCGGGATTCTGCCGCGTGGCGGTGCACCAGCATCGAGAGCGCATCGACCGGCTCTGAGTTGACGAGGACAGACAGCTTCACCAGGTCGCCGGCGCGGTAATCGGCCAGCGTGTAGTCGAAGCTGGCATAGCCCTTCGACATCGACTTCAGCCGATCGTAGAAATCGAACACCACCTCGTTGAGCGGCAGCTCGTATTCCACCATGGCGCGGTTGCCCACATAGGTGAGGTTCACCTGGATGCCGCGCCGGTCCTGGCAGAGCTTCAGGATGGAGCCGAGGTACTCGTCGGGGGTGAGGATGGTGGCCTTGATCCACGGCTCGCGGATTTCGTCGATGCGGGTGACATCGGGAAGATCGGCCGGGTTGTGCAGCTCGAGCGTTTCGCCGGTGGTGAGCGCCACCTGGTAGACCACGCTCGGCGCGGTGGCGATGAGATCGAGGTTGAACTCGCGGGCCAGCCGCTCCTGGATGATCTCGAGGTGCAGCAGCCCGAGGAAGCCGCAGCGGAAGCCGAAGCCGAGCGCGGCGCTGGTTTCCATCTCGTACGAAAAGCTCGCGTCGTTGAGGCGGAGCTTGCCCATGGCGGCGCGCAGTTCCTCGAAATCGGACGCATCGACCGGGAACAGGCCGCAGAACACCACCGGCTGGGCCGGGCGGAAGCCGGGGAACGGCGTGGCGGTGGGGCGGCGATCGTCGGTGATGGTGTCGCCGACATTGGTATCGGCCACTTCCTTGATCGAGGCGGTGAAAAAGCCGATCTCGCCGGGGCCGAGTTCGCCGATATCGACGAGTTTGGGGGTGAAGACGCCGACGCGGTCGAGCTCGTAGGCGGCGTTCGCATTCATCATGCGGATCTTCTGGCCCTTCTTCACCGTGCCATCGATGACGCGGATGAGGACCACGACGCCCAGATACGTATCGTACCAGCTGTCGACGAGCAGGGCCTTCAGCGGGGCGTTGATGTCGCCCTTCGGCGCCGGCAGGCGCTCGACGATGGCGGCCAGCACCTTGTCGATGTTGAGGCCGGACTTGGCGGAGATCTCGACGGCGTTTTCCGCGTCGATGCCGATCACGTCCTCGATCTGCTGCTTGATGCGCTCGGGCTCGGCGGCGGGCAGGTCGATCTTGTTGAGCACCACCACCAGCTCATGGTTGGCATCCATGGCGTGGTAGACGTTGGCAAGGGTCTGCGCCTCGACGCCCTGGCTGGCATCGACGACGAGCAGCGAGCCCTCGACGGCAGCCAGCGAGCGCGACACCTCGTAGGCGAAATCGACGTGGCCGGGAGTGTCGATCAGGTTGAGGATGTAGGTCTCGCCGTCGGTGTGCTGGTAGGTCAGCCGGACGGTCTGCGCCTTGATGGTGATGCCGCGCTCGCGCTCGATATCCATCGAGTCGAGCACCTGCTCCTTCATCTCGCGCGCTTCGAGCCCGCCCGTGAGCTGGATCAGCCGATCGGCGAGGGTGGATTTGCCATGGTCGATATGGGCGACGATGGAGAAATTGCGGATGTGGTCGAGGGGCACGGACATGCAGGATTTCCAGATGCGCGCGACGCGCCGCTTAAAGGCCGCTGATAGCAGAGCCGCAGGGGCGGGCAAAGATGGTTTATCGGGGGTTAACAGTGCCGAAAGCGCAGGGTTAACGCGGCGGGCCGCTAAACCATGACATCGGATGGCAGCGTAGTGCGGTATCTGCGTGGCAACACGGGAGACAGATGCGCATGGATACGCGGCATGGGTTTGATTTCAACCACGGCGATTGGGTGATCACCAACCGGCGCCTGAAGGTGCGCGGCGTCGGCTCGGCCGACTGGGACGTGTTCACCTCGTACGAGACGGCGCAGCTGATGCTGGGCGGCATGGTGTCGGTGGACGAGAGCGACTTCCCGACGCGCGGCTTCAAGGGGATGGCGGTGCGCATCTACAATCCGGCGCGCGACGAGTGGGCGATCTACTGGATCAATTCGGCGAAGGGCGTGCTGGAGCCGCCGGTGTTCGGCCGGTTCGAGAACGGCCGCGGCAGCTTTGCGGGCGACGACACCGATGACGGCAAGCCGGTGAAGGTGCTGTTCGACTGGAGCGGCACCGACACGGAAACGCCGCGCTGGAGCCAGGCCTTCTCTTACGATGGCGGGGCGACGTGGGAGACCAACTGGATCATGGAGTTCCGGCGGCCCGATTAGCGGGGCATATAGCGATCGGCGCTTGCTCTAAGTCAAACAAGCGCGTCCCACTCTGCCTTAGGGTTTCCATGGGCGCGAGGGCACTAAAATGGCAGATGGCAGCGACTATCCGGCACGTTTAGAGGTTGACTATCCGGGCCAGATGGACCGGATGACGACGTTCTTCCGGCTGATCTGGGTGATCCCGATCGCGATCATCCTCGGGCTGCTTTCCGAGACCGGTGGGTACCACTATGTCGAACAGGGCGGCAAAATGGTGCAATCGACCGGTGGCGGCATCACGGCGGGCCTGTTCCTCGCGACGGTGCTGATGCTGGTGTTCCGGCAGCGCTATCCGCGCTGGTGGTTCGATTTCGCCGTCGAACTGGCGCGGTTCAGTTCGCGGGTCGGGGCCTATCTGTTCCTCCTCACCGACA
>CAMDAL010000397.1 GCA_945888565.1 Devosia equisanguinis
TACAATGGGCAACGCCCACACTCATCGCTTGACCGCAGGACGCCCGATTACGTCTACTTCAACCAACCGCTTCTCGCAGCGGCATGAAACCGGCAGACGCTCCACTTAGCAATAGCGCGGGGCTGTTCAGATGAACCGAGCCACCTCTCCCAAAGCTTTTCAGTTCGCGATTTTTTTATAGTGCTCGACACAACCATACGCCGACTATTGGAGATGCATCCGCGGGGGATCAGCAACGATCAGCTCCTCTGGCGTCTCCGTTCTTCTGGCATCCGTGTTTCGCCCAGCGACCTGCTAGATGGTTTGAATGCGCTGGTTGAGCGCGGCGAAATCCGGCGCAACGGTGACGGTAGATGGTCGGCCTTCCGTAAACCCACTGTCACTGGTTCGAAGGCATCGTCGCCGGGCCCCATACCTGACCTCAGCACGCTCTACGCGGTGATGGCGTCTCGGCGCCCCGTCAACGCCGCTTCGCCTACCGAGCCGCTCAGCGAGCCTCAGGCTGAGAGCGGCGGGGCGCTGCCTCCTGCATCGTCGCTCCTAACCTATTACGCCGCCACCCAGCGCCAAGATACACGCGGGCGCATCGAGGAGTATGCTGATCGGCACGGCCGGGTGTGGCAGCTGTTTCATACCCGCGGTCACTGGTGGAGCGACTGCGAACTCACCCTGCCAATGGAGCGTTTGCCGGAGAGCTTCCGCGAAGCGTTGATGCGTCGTGACACCCGAAGCGCGGCTATCGGTTGGCCCGTCTCGGTATTCGTGACCCCGACCGGCGCCGCGTGCGTCCCGGCGCTGCTCGTGCCGGTCACCTGGCGCATCGACGGCGCTGATCTTTACATTCAGCCCGAGCCCCTCCCCCCAAGTCTCAATCCAGCCTGGTTGCGGCTTGCCGCCAAGCATACGAGCTGGAGCCAAGAGCACCTGGGCGAACGATTGCTCGATACTGAAGATCCAAGCGTAGCGTCGATTGGGGACCGAATCCGTCACGCCCTAGCGACGTTGGGTGGGAACGACCTTCGGGCCGGTGATCTGGCTCCTGAGATGAGCCTCCTGCCACAGGGCATGCGGAACTGTGCCGCCCTCTTTCTGTCCGAGGATGCGTCCTTCACCAAAGGTGCTGCCGCCGATCTCGAAGCCTTGGCGAGCATGCCGGCCGCGGCACTCGCGGACACGGCCCTGGCAGCGGTCATCGCCGATGCTGAAAGCCACACCGACGCTGCTCCTCCAATTCCAGTGTCTGAGCTTACCGACACCCAACTCTCTGCAGCATCCGACGCACTCGCCAGCGGCCTCACCGTCATTCAAGGACCGCCTGGTACAGGCAAAAGCCAGGTGATCCTCAATGTCTTGACCTCGGCCATACTCAACGGCCGATCCGTACTCTTTGCGGCCAAGAACCATCAGGCGTTGGATGAGATCGAACGGCGCATCCATGAATTCGTTGGTGACAGCCCAATCCTGGTGCGCGGCCGTGACGCCGACGGAGAGCGGAACACCAGCTTTCTCGACGTCCTCAATGAGTTGGCCCGCGATGCGGTCGAGACAGGCGCGGCCACCAACCGGCTCGATGCCGAGATCACCGCGCTGCGCTCAGAGGCAGCAGCGGCGGCTAGCGAGCGCCAACAGAGGCGACGACTCGAGCAAGCCCATCTGGCCCTATCAGATCTAGTCGATCGTCCGAGCATAACCGCCGCGACCAAACGGCGGCGCTCCCTCTTTGCGCGCGTCACAGATTTTTTCCTGCGACAGTTCCGCCGAACTGCGCCGCCAGACATCTTTGAGCTTCTTCCGCAGGATGCGACCAGCGGTGCTATCCTGGCCCGCCGGAAATGGCTTGAGAAGTTCATCAGCGACGCATCCGGTGCCGCCAGCTCGCCCGAAGAACGTATGGCTTCTGTCATTGGGCTGGCCAAGGAGCAAATCCCGGCCTATGCCGCTTCGGTGACGACGCCAAGCATGGCCGAGTGGTCCAACCTCTCTGATCGCAGCCGCGACCTCGAGTTCAATCGGGTCAGGCGTGCCGGACTTCTTCGCCCGGAGGACGCGCGCGCCATCGTTAAGCATCGCCCGATCTGGGTCATGAGCACGCTGTCGGTCCCGAGCCGCATTCCATTGGTCCCCGGCCTTTTCGACTACGTCGTCTTTGACGAGGCGAGCCAGTGCGACATCGCTTCGGCCCTGCCTCTGTTGGCGCGCGCTCGACGGGCCGTAGTGGTCGGCGATCCAATGCAGTTGCGCTTCATCCCGGGCCTCAGCAACCGCGCCGAACATGCTCTCATGGACGCCGCCGGCTTGCCGAAAGAGCGGCGCTTCGATTTCGCGCAAAGCACCAACTCCCTGTTCGACTTCACGCATCGCCGGCCACGCGCCGTGCGGCATTTTCTTCGCGATCAGTTCCGCTCCGCTCCCGAGATCGTCGACTATCTCAACGCCGACTTTTATCGCGGCCGCCTCGTCAATCGCCGCGAGGACGACTTCTTCAAGCCACCGACTGGTTACAAGCCGGGGCTCGGCTGGGAGGACGTTCAGGGCCGCGCGCTGCGAGAAGACGACGGCACCCTGAACCCTGACGAAGCCATTCGTATTGCCGAAATCCTTAAGCGACTAGCGGCGGACCAATCGTTCACCGGCACCGTTGGCGTGCTGTCGCCCTTCAATACCCAGGTGGCGCGCATCTTGCGCGAGGTCAACGGAGCCCTCTCGAAGGCCGAGCGGGATCGTCTGTCGCTCAGAATTTCGACCATCGACAAGTTCCAGGGCGGCGAGGCCGATGTGATCTTGTTCTCGCTGGTTCTCACTGCCAGCGCCCCGACCTCCGCGCGGACCTTCCTTGAACGGGAACGCCGCCGCCTGAACGTTGCCATCAGTCGCGCCCGAGCCGTATGCATAGTGGTTGGCGATCTAGCATACGCCCAGCGCTGCGGCATCAAGCACATCCAGTATCTCGCGGAGCGCGCGTCCGGTAGCTGGTCGCCCGCCCGACCACCCTTCGACAGCCTGTGGGAGCGCCGCCTGGATACCGCCATGCGCGCCCGCGGTATCGAAGCGATTCCGCAATACCCGGTGGGCTCCAAGTATCTCGACTTCGCGATTGATCCGACCGGCGCCAAGCTGAATATCGAAGTTGATGGCCGCAAATGGCATCTCGATCGCGATGGGGAGCGTAAGCTTAGCGACAGAAAACGCGATGAAGAAATGACGGGACGGGGTTGGTCAGTCATACGCTTCTGGGTACACGAACTGGCTGACGATATTGGGGGCTGTATTGACCGAATTGAACGAGAGCTCGAGCGGCGCCGAGCGCGCTGAAGCACGACCAGTCCAATCCTACCGGAGTGGCTGGGTTTGGGCGGTGGCAACGCTCGGCTTCGTGGTTGTCGCACTTAACGTCGCGGTCTTCCTGCTGATCCAGGACAACCAGCGCCTGGTGGGTGCGCGGGAGACGGCCGTACTACGCCGCGAGCAGCAGGTTGATCTGCTGGAGCAGCAGCGTCAGGGCATCCTAGTACCGGTGCACAGAGATTATGACTCTTTGACCGGATAGGCTTTGCGGAGTTTTTGGCGGGCTTTTTCGGTGGTGAACATCCAGTTGATCTGAGCCTTGTCGGCGTTTCGCTGGCGCTCCCAGGAGCCGATTTCGGCGACGAGTT
>CAMDAL010000398.1 GCA_945888565.1 Devosia equisanguinis
GGAAGAGGTGCGCGAATTCTTGTCGGGCCGCTGAAGCCGCAGCACCAACTCGATCAGTTGCTCTTTGCTGAGCTGCTGCAAATCACCTCTGTCCATAGCCCCAGAGATTCAGGGATTTACCCCGATGACAAGGGGGTGGGTAATTACAATAATCATCGCGAGGACTGCGCCTTTGATTCTCCGCCACCAGTGAATCCGAGATGGGAAACCATTCGTTACACATGAATCAATTCAGAACTATACTTTCTTGCGAGCGCAACGATTCACGCTTGCTGCGTTCAGCTATACTTGCTTCCAACACGGGACTGCAAAGTGGATTTCTGTGACTGCTTTGCCGAAGCGGCCGGCCGCGCTCGACTCGCGCGCACCGGAGTGGATTTCCGATCGGGAATAATTCCGACAGTGAGGCTTAACCCGCGAGACGTTCCGTCGCACGGGCGGTCTCGAACAGCGCGGAGATTTCTGGCCAGCGCGCTTCGAAGGCGGCGACGCAGACGGGGTCGAAGTGGCTGCCGGCGAGCCTTACGATCTCGCGATACGCGTCGTCGATCGACCACGCCTGCTTGTAGGGCCGCACCGAGCAGAGGGCGTCGAACACGTCCGCTATGGCGACGACCCGTGCCTCGACGGGAATGTCGAGACCGGAAAGGCGGTCGGGATAGCCGGTGCCATCCCACTTCTCGTGATGCGACTGGGCAATAAGTTCGGCAGTGCGAATGATCTCGGACGAACCGTTCTCGAGAATACGGGCGCCGATCGAGACATGCCGGCGCATGGCGACGAGTTCATCGGGAGACAGCTTGCCAGGCTTGGAAAGGATGGCATCGGCGATGCCGATCTTGCCGATATCGTGCAGCGGTGCCGCCAGGTAGATGACGCGGCAGCGTTCGGCCTCCAGGTCTATGCCCTCGGCGATGATGCGCGAGATCTGCGCGACGCGCGACACGTGCTCGCCAGTGTCGCCATCGCGATACTCGATGGCGCGGGCGAGCCGCCAGATGATCTCTTCCTCGCGCGCCACGAGATCCCGGGTGGCGATCTCGACCTCGCGGGACAGCCACTGCGCGCGGTCGGCCAGTTCGCGCTGGGCCTGCCGCAGCGCCAGCAGGTTCCGCACGCGCGCCTGCAGTTCGGTGACGTCGAAGGGCTTCTGGATGAAGTCGGTGGCACCCGCAGCAACGGCGCTGACGCGCAAGAGCGGATCATCCACCGAGGTGACCATGATGATCGGCACGAGGCGGTAGTCGTCACGCGCCCGCAGCCGGCGGGTCAGTTCCACGCCGTCCATGCCGGGCATGATGTTGTCGACGAGCACGACGTCGAACTGCACTTCGGCGGCCCGGCGGAGTGCCTCGACCGGGTGCAGCATGCACTCGATGCCCGTGAAGCCCAGTTCGCCTACGACCTGCCGCAGGAACGCGAGGCTCGACCGGCTGTCGTCGACAATGAGAATGCGCACCGTTGACCCCAGGCGAGACCCAACTTAAGTCACACTAGGAGCGGAAATCTTAACAAGCCTGCAAGGCCGGCTTGCAAAGTAAACCGGGCGGCAGATGCCTCTGCGGTCGAGTTTGGCGACCGTGTTACTCCACAAACACCTTCACCACGTCCGATCGCCCGCCGGAATCGACCACCGACAGGGTGACGTAGCCAGGTCCGTCCGGCGTCCAGCTGGTCTGGCGCGCGAAGGCCGAACGGCCGAACGGCGCGCCGTTGGCGAAAAAGGTGAAGGGCGGCACACCATTGCGGATCTTGATGTTGAGCGGCAGCCGGGCGCCCGAGGCAAGGCCGAGATCGACATCGACCCCATCGGCCGGGAAAGAGATCACCGGGGCGGCGTCGCGTGCCACCATCTGCAGGTCGGGATGGCGGAAGCGCTTCAACGGTTGCGGCAGGTCGGCATTGGTGCCGAACAGCGTGCCGTTCGGCGCGCCCGGCAACTTGGCCGTGCGGCGGCCGAGGCGGTCGAAGCTCTCGAACAGGATCGGCGCGGCGGCGGTGATACCGGCGATCCCCGGCACCGGCGCGCCATCCGGGCGGCCGACCCAGACACCGATCACCGTGCGGCCGTCATAGCCGATGGCCCAGGCGTCGCGGTAGCCGTAAGAGGTGCCGGTCTTGAAGGCGATGCGGCCGGCCGTGCCGTTCACAGGCGGCGGCACATCGGCGAGGATGGAGGTGACATACCAGGCGGCGACCGGATCGAGCACCGGAGCGGCCGTGGCGGCATCGGGCGCCCGCGGCGTCACACCGTCTTCGAGATGCACCGGCGAGCCGCCTCGCGCGATGGCGGCATAGAGCGAGACGAGGTCCCGCAGGGTGAGGCCGACGCCGCCCAGCCCGATGGCGAGGCCCGCCGAGGTGTTGGCGGGCAGTTGCGGCAGCGCGTGGGCGCGCTTCATCCGCTGCACCAGCCGGGGCGTACCGACCGCGTCGAGCGTGATGACGGCGGGGATGTTCAGCGACTGGATCAGCGCCTGCCGGACCGAGACAGTGCCGCGGGTAAAGCCGTCGAAATTGACCGGCACCCAGTTGCCGAAGCCGGTCGGCCGGTCCTCGATCAGGCTTTCGGGATGGGCGAAGCCGAGCTCGAAGGCGAGGCCGTAGATCAGCGGCTTCAGCGTCGAGCCGGGCGAGCGGATAGCCGACGTCATGTCGATGAACCCGGCGGCCTCGTTCTTCAGGAAGCCGGCCGAGCCGACCGAGGCGAGGATGTCGCCGGTTTGCTGGTCGGCGACCAGCACGGCCACCGAGACATTGGGGCCGAGCTTGGTGGCACGGGTCGAGGCGAGGTGTTCGAGCGCCGCCTGCAGCCGGCCATCGACGGGCAGTTCGATGACGCGCTCGTCGGGGTTCGCCTTCACCGCCGCCTGTGCCAGGTGGGCGGCGAGCATGGGGAATTCCTGGCGGGCACTGGGCACCGGCTCGCCCTTCGCCACTTCGGCTTCCTCGGCCGAGATGACGCCGGCCAGCAGCATGCGGTCGAGCACATTGTTGCGGCTCAGGAGCGCGGCCGCCGCGTCACGATCCGGCCGCCGGGCCTCGGGCGATTGCGGCAGGGCGACGAGTAGCGCGCTCTCGGCGATCGACAGCCGCCTGGGCTCCTTGCCGAAATAGGCGAGGCTGGCGGCGCGCACGCCCTCGACATTGCCGCCATAGGGCGCCAGCGTCAGATAGAGAGTGAGGATCTCATCCTTGCTGAGGCGCTGCTCGAGCTCGGATGCGTGCACCATCTGGCGCAGCTTGCCCCAGGCGGAGCGGGTGCCCTCGGATTGCACCAGCCGGGCCACCTGCATGGTGAGGGTGGAGCCGCCCGAGACGATCTGCCCCCCTGCCCCGGCGAACTGCAGCGCGGCGCGCGCCATCGACGACCACTCGATGCCATGGTGGGCGCGGAAGGTCCTGTCCTCATAGGCGACGAGCATGTCGAGAAAGCGCGGATCGACGTCGGCGATCTCCACCGGCAAGCGCCAGCGGCCGCCATCGGCGGTGAAAGGGCGCAGCAGACCGCCGGCATTGTCCACCACCAGCGTCGAGACCGGCACCGTCGCGAGGTCCGGCACCGGCGGGAGGGTGTGACGGAGTTCGTTGACCACCTGGTTGCCGTAGACCAGCGCGGCGGAACCACCGACCATCAGGACGAGGG
>CAMDAL010000399.1 GCA_945888565.1 Devosia equisanguinis
GTTGTAGCCGCGGTAGTCGATCGAGATGATCGACACCGAGATGCCCTGCGGCACATGCACCGGGATGGCGATGTTGCAGCTCTTGCGATCGAACTTCTTGCCCGTCTCGCCACCGGCTTCCACGATGTAACCATCGAACAGCAGGCTGAGCGAGGTCGCGTCGGGGCTCAGCGTCGCCGAGACCGAGCCACCCGGGCAGCCGGTCCCGCCATAGCCAGGCTCACCCAGCGTGATGTCCTCTGCATGGGCGGCACTCGCGAAGCCGACGGTGAGCGCAAGGGCAGCGATGGCGATGGAAGTCTTCATGGGAGGCGTCCTTGTTTGAGGGCACAGCATCATGCCGTTGGGTAGAGTGATACCGCCCGGCGGCTGAGCCTGGCCTGAGCGGATTATTCATTGGCAGTTCAGGCAGTCGGGATAGTTGGCCCCGACTCGCGGCAGGCGCGTGACGGGATCGCGGCGGAAAAACGTTCTCTTCACGCCGCCGCGATCACATAGATTGCGATCCATTAACGAAGCGCATCGGCAACCATCCGCCGCCCTCACGGCCCCCAAAACGAAAAACGGCGCCCGGAGGCGCCGTCAATCAGCTTGAGGTCGAATGGGTCGTCAGTGCGGCAGGCCCGAGGTGGCTTCGTCGCCGTCGACGGGGGTAGCGGCAACGACAGCCGGCTTGTCCTCGTCGTACTTCCACTCGATCGGCTCGGGCTGGCGGATCAGGGCGCGGCTCAGCACCTCGTCCATCCGGCTCACCGGAATGATCTCCATCCCCTCGGTGACGTTCTTGGGGATCTCCTTGAGGTCACGGGTGTTTTCCTCGGGGATCAGCACCGTCTTGATGCCCGAGCGAAGGGCAGCGAGCAGCTTTTCCTTGAGGCCGCCGATCGGCAGCACCCGGCCACGCAGCGTCACTTCACCGGTCATCGCGATGTCGTTGCGGACCGGGATACCGGTCATCAGCGACACGATGGCGGTCGCCATGCCGATACCGGCCGAGGGACCATCCTTCGGGGTTGCACCCTCCGGCACGTGCAGGTGGATGTCGCGCGTGTCGAACAGCGGCGGCTTTATGCCGAGGTCGACAGCCCGCGAGCGCACGTAACCCGATGCGGCGGTGATGGATTCCTTCATCACTTCCTTGAGGTTACCGGTAACGGTCATGCGACCCTTGCCGTGCGTCATCACGCCTTCGATGGTGAGGATTTCGCCACCCACCGACGTCCAGGCGAGGCCCGTCACCGCGCCGACCTGCGGCTCGGTGTCGAGCTGGTCGTTGCGGAAGAAGGCCGGGCCCAGATACTCCTCGAGCAGCTCGGCGGTGATCTCGACCTTCGTGGTCTTCTTGACCAGAATGTCGCGGACGGCCTTCCGCATCAGCTTGGACAGCTCACGCTTCAGGTTACGCACGCCGGCTTCGCGGGTGTAGTTGCGGACCACCTGCATCAGTTGCTCATCGTCGATGATGAACTCCTTGGGCTGCAGCCCGTTTTCCTTCAGCGTCTCCGGGATCAGGTGGCGCCGCGCGATCTCAAACTTCTCCTCTTCGGTGTAACCCGAGAGGCGAATGATCTCCATGCGGTCCATCAGCGGACCGGGGATGTTGAGCGTGTTCGAGGTGGTGACGAACATGACGTCCGACAGGTCGAAATCGACCTCGAGGTAGTGATCCGAGAACGTGTTGTTCTGCTCCGGATCGAGCACCTCGAGCAGCGCCGACGACGGATCGCCACGGAAGTCCTGGCCCATCTTGTCGATTTCATCGAGCAGGAAGAGCGGGTTGGACTTGCCAGCCTTCTTCAGCGACTGGATGACCTTGCCGGGCATCGAGCCGATATAGGTCCGGCGGTGACCGCGGATTTCGGCCTCGTCACGGACGCCACCGAGCGCCATGCGGATGAACTCGCGGCCCGTCGCCTTGGCGATCGACTTGCCCAGCGAGGTCTTGCCGACGCCCGGAGGACCGACGAGGCAGAGGATCGGGCCCTTGAGCTTGCCGGTGCGCGACTGCACCGCCAGGTACTCGAGGATGCGCTCCTTGACCTTCTCCAGCCCGTAGTGGTCCTCGTCGAGGACCTGCTCGGCGTAGACGAGGTCGCGCTTGACCTTCGACTTCTTGCCCCACGGCAGCGTCAGCAGCCAGTCGAGGTAGTTGCGGACCACCGTCGCCTCGGCCGACATCGGGCTCATGGTCTTGAGCTTCTTCAGCTCGGCATCGGCCTTGGTCCGCGCTTCCTTGGACAGCCGGGTCTTCTTGATCTTGTCTTCGAGCTCGGCGAGCTCGTTGGAGCCCTCTTCGCCGTCGCCCAGCTCGCGCTGGATCGCCTTCATCTGCTCGTTGAGATAGTACTCGCGCTGCGTCTTCTCCATCTGGCGCTTGACGCGCGAGCGGATGCGCTTTTCCACCTGAAGGACGCCGATTTCGCCCTCCATTAGGCCGAGCACCTTCTGCAGCCGCTCGGAAACGGCCGTAGTCGAGAGCAGGTCTTCCTTCTGCTCGATCTTGATCACCAGGTGGCTGGCGATGGTGTCGGCAAGCTTGGAGTGGTTGGAAATCTGGCCGACGGCGTTCACGACCTCGGCGGAGATCTTCTTGTTGAGCTTGACGTAGTTTTCGAACTCGGATTGGGCCGAACGGGCCAGCGCCTCGAGCTCGGTCTCGTCTTCCTCGGGCTCGGGAAGCGTGGTGGCTTCCGCCTCGAAGTAGTCCACCGTCTGCAGGTACTTGTCGATCTTGGCGCGGCGCAGGCCCTCGACCAGCACCTTCACGGTGCCGTCGGGCAGCTTCAGCAGCTGCAGCACCGAAGCGATGGTGCCGGTCGCGTAGATTTCCTGGGGCGACGGATCATCGTCCTGGGCATTCTTCTGGGTGACGACGAGGATATGCTTATCGTCGCGCATCACCTCTTCGAGCGCCTTCACCGACTTCTCGCGGCCGACGAAGAGCGGCACGATCATGCCCGGAAAGACGACGATGTCGCGTAGCGGCAGCACCGGGTACACCCGATCTCGATCGAAGCCGGCGCCGCCTGTGGTCACGTCTGACATTTCTGGTCCTTTCCCAGGATGCGCGCGAGAGGAGGGAGGACCTGGGGCACGCATCCGTCTAGCAATCCGGCCAGTCCCCAAAGCGGGCGGCGAGCCTGATTCTGCTGATTAAATAGGGCGTCAGGACCAAAGGGCAAGTCAACCTGCCCGTTATGGCGGGTATGCGCTCAGCTTGAGCCCACCCTGTGCCGCATCTGCATCAGCCGTTCGGCAAGGATACACCAATGTACCGCGCACGTGGGCGAATAATGGTGCCAGACTGGATCTGCTCCAGCATGTGCGCCAGCCAGCCGGTGGTGCGGGCCAGCGCGAAGATGGTGAGCGGCGCATCGGGCGGCAGGTCGAACGATACTGTGAGGGCGGCGAGCGCGAAATCCACATTGGGGTAGTCGCCGACGACCGCATCGGCAGCATCGAGCAGCGCCCGGTAGCTGGCGGGGACGTCGAAGGCGCCGAGCAGCTCGGCGGCACGCGGGTCGCCGAACGGATAGAGGCGGTGGCCGAAGCCCGGGACGATGCGTCCCTCACCGAGCCAGTCGCGCAGGCCGGTCTCGACGCCCGCCGGGTCGGCCGCAATGTCGTGCGCGAGGGCCAGCACCGA
>CAMDAL010000400.1 GCA_945888565.1 Devosia equisanguinis
TGACGGCGTTCGCGCCCGCGATCTTGAAGCGGTCACCCGCGCGGCCTTCGGGCAGCGCCGCAAGATGGTGCGGCAGAGCCTCAAGTCGCTCGGGGTGCCGATGGAGCCGCTGCTCGTTGCGGGCGGGCTCGAGGGCAGCGAGCGCGCCGAGGAATTGCCGGTCGAGACGTTCCTCAAGCTGGCGAAGGCGCGACGCGGATGAGTGGCATCTTCGCCGTCTTCGCCGGATTGCTGTGTTTCATAGTCCCGCTGGCGGTGCCGCTGTTCGCCCAGCGCTGGCGCACGTTCGCGATCATCGTCGCGCTCGCCGTAGCATTCTTCGGCTGGCTCACCTGGGATATCGGGCGCGCCGGCGAAGCGCACTGGATCGGCTCGTTTCTCGGCGGCCTGATGCTGTTCGGCTTCGCCGCGGGCACCATTGCCAAGTTCGTCATGCTGCTGGGGCGGCGTCCGGATCAGGCCTGACGGTTGGCCTCAGCCGTCCAGCGTCGCCTTGCCGATGTTCCCCGCCGCGTCCACCGGCAGTTCCGCCACCGTGACCGTGCGCTTGAGGATATGGGCGGCCTTGGTCAGCAGCGCCGTCTTCACCTCGGCCGGAGTCATCCTGTCGTCGGTGTTGGCCCAAACCTTGAGTGTCAGGTTGTGGTCGAAGCTCTGCCGCGCCAGGGTTTCGCGCAGCATCACCTTAACATTGGCCTGGGTGCGATCCTTCAGGGTCGGATGGCGCCGCATCTCGTCAATGCTGCAAGCCTTGATTTCAAATGTCATGATCTGAGTCTCCGCCACAGCGAGCGTCCGCCTGTTCTGGGCGACTTGGAATTGTGCTAAATACAATCATCCACAGCCGGTGGGGTTTATCCACAACGGCCTGGTATTAGACCTAACGCTTTGCGTTAACATTTGCGCAGTTTGCTGCGGCTTCAGAGCGCGTCGATCTGTTCCTGCAGGTCCCGCACGAAGTCGTCGAGTTCGTTGAAGCGCGACCGCGCCAGGCGGGCCGAGGCAAGAATCGTCCGCACCCGGCTGGTCGAGTCCTCGAGGTCCTCGTTGACCAGCACATAGTCGTACTCGCGGTAGTGGTCCATTTCGAGCCGGGCATTGCGCAGCCGCTTCTCGATCGTTCCCTCACTGTCCTGGGCGCGGCGATCGAGGCGCTTGCGCAACTCCTTGATCGAAGGCGGCAGGATGAAGATCGTCACCATGTCGGTGCGGCACTTCTCGTAGAGCTGCAGCGTGCCCTGGAAATCGATGTCGAACAGGATGTCGCGGCCGTTGCCGAGCCGCTCCTCTACCCGGCTGCGCGGCGTACCGTAGAAATTGCCGTGCACCTCGGCGCTTTCCAGCAGTTCGCCGGCCGCACGCATCCGATCGAACTCGGGAACGTCGATGAAGTGGTAGTGCTTGCCTTCGATCTCGTCGGTGCGCCGCGCCCGCGTCGTCACCGAGACCGATAGCGCGATGTTCGGATCATCTTCGAACAGCGCCCGCGAAATGGAGGATTTGCCCGCGCCCGAGGGCGAGGCCAGCACCAGCATCACTCCGCGTCTCGTGAAGTCCATCGGCTACTCGATATTCTGGATCTGCTCGCGCAACTGGTCGATCACAGCCTTCAAATCCAGCCCGATGGCGGTCAGCGCCACATCGTTGGACTTGCTGCACAGCGTATTCGCCTCGCGGTTAAATTCCTGTGACAGGAAATCCAGCTTGCGACCCGCCGGACCACCACCGGCCAGCAACGCTCGCGCCGCGGCGATATGGGCGCCCAGCCGGTCGAGTTCCTCGCGGATATCGGCCTTGGTGGCGAGCAGCATCGCCTCCTGCGCCAGCCGATCTTCGGACAGTGCAGGGCTTGCTTCGCTCAGTTCGGCGATCTGCTGGCGGAGCCGGGCGAGGATGGCGTCACGGCTGCGGCCAGGATGCAGTTCGGCTGCCGTGGTCAGCGCGGCAATCTCATCGACCCGCTCGGACAGGATGGCAGCGATGCGCGCGCCCTCCTCCGCCCGTGCGGCGACGAGCGCCGCAATGGCCTCGTCCACAGCGGTCAGGATGGCGCCGCCGAGCGCCTCTTCCTCATCGGCCGACATGGGGGTTTCGTGCTGCTCGAGCACGCCCTTCAGCCCCATAATGCCATCAAGGGTCGGCCGTTGCGCCTCGACGCGGGCTTCGAGCCAGCGGAAGCCCTCCAGCACCGCCTCGAGCGCCTGGTGGTTGACCACAACACGGCCGCCCTCGCCCTCGCGATCGACGCTGAGCGACACGGTCAGCGAGCCACGGCTCACGCCCTTGCCGATGCGGCGGCGGATTTCCGGCTCCAGAGCGTCAAAACCAGGGGCGAGCCGCACGCGCATGTCAAGGCCGCGGCCATTCACCGACTTCAGTTCGACCACGAAGTTGACGCCCGGCAACGAGCCGTGCGACCGGCCGTAGCCGGTCATGCTGGACAGTGGCGCCATCAGTTGCTCTCGACGGCTTCGCCCGCGTCTTCAGCCGCCTCGGCCTCGAGCTCTTCGCGGGCCGCTTCCGCCTCGGCCTCGGCGGCCGCCTTGCGGTAGAGCGCGACATTCTTGCGGTGATCCGCATAGGTCGGGGCGAACAGATGCCCATCCGCCGGGTTGGCGGATTTGGCGACGAAGTAGAGGTCGTTGGTCGGCACCGGGTGGGCCACGGCGCGCAAGGCGTCTTCGCCGGGGTTGGCAATCGGGCCGGGTGGCAGGCCGTCGATCTGGTAGGTGTTGTAGGGTGTCTTCTGCTTCAGCTCGGCCGAGGTCGGGGAGCGGTTCAGCACCACCTTGCCCTCGGTCACGCCGTACAGCACCGTCGGGTCGGTCTGCAGCCGCATCTTCTTTCGCAGCCGGTTGATGAACACCGAGGCCACCTGCGGCCGCTCAGAGGCGAGCCCGGTTTCCTTCTCAACGATCGAGGCCAGCGTCACCATTTCCTCTGGCGACTTGATGACGTCGTCGATCGACTTGTCGCGCCCGTCCCAGATCGCCTGCAGCTTCGCCTTCATCTCGGCCTGCATCTTGTCGAGCAGCCCCTGACGCGCATCGCCAGGCAGGAAGTCATACCGGATGGCGAGCAGCGACCCCTCGGGCGGCACCGGGACCGGGTCGCCACTCAGGTTCGGGCCGACCTCGTTGAGCTTCTGCGATACCGAATACGAGGTCTCACCGGGGATAACGTTGACGAAGAAATCGAGCGGCTCGCCCTCGGTCAGTTCCTTGAGGATGTCGGCCATCGAGGCGTTGGCCTTCAGCACGTAGACGCCCGCCTTCAGCGACGACTGCTTCTTCATGGCGTACGAGCCGGCGCGGAAGATCAGCGAACTGGGAATCAGCTGCCCATCCGGCAGCAGGCCCTTTTCCTCGAGCAGTTGCGCGGTGGTGTTGAGCGACGTGCCCTTCTCGACCTGGAAGGTGCTTTCAACCGGCACCGCGCCGGGCGCGTAGAACTGGTTGGCGCCATAGAGGAACACGCCCACCACCGCGAGGATGCCAAACACCACGATGCTCAGCAGCGCGTTGACGATATCGACGAATCCGCCACGGCGACGCCGTCTCTGCCGCTTCTCGCTGCGTTCGTTGGCCATCGGTATCAACCCCTCCCAGAGAGCCCGGTGGACCGGACGCGCGGACTAATC
>CAMDAL010000401.1 GCA_945888565.1 Devosia equisanguinis
CTTGTCGCGGAAGCTGCAGTGCTTGTCGACGGAATCGGGGGAGATGCCGACCACGACCGCCTTCAGCTTGATGAACTCGGGCATCAGGTCGGTGAACTCGATGTTCTCCAGCGTACACCCCTCGGTATCGTCCTGGGGGTAGAAGTACAGCACGACCGGCCGGCCGCGATGGCTGCTGAGGCGGAATGCCTGATGGGCATCAGTGGCGAGTTCAAAGTCTGGCGCGGGCGTGCCAAGGGCGGGAACGGGCATGTCTGGTCCGGGGCAAGAAGGCGGAAAACGGTGCTTTCGAGGGGTGTTAGTGCCACATTCCAGCCGGTATCATCGGGCAGGTGAAGCGCCGCTCGGGATGATTCTAGAATAGGGTGGCAAACCGGGCAGTCTCAAGTCGGAAAGCAGTGAAACCTACACCAGCTCCTGGCCACAAGCTCCGCAAGCGCTCGGCATGGCGCATCCTGGGTAGGATAGCCGCAGCAGCGGTGGCCGCACCGGTCATTCTGCTGGTGCTTCTGTATGCTGCGCTTGTCGTCACGCCCATCCCGCTGCCGTTCGTGTCGTCGCAGGTGCGCAACGTCGTCCTGAGCATGATGCCCGAGGGCAGCCAGCTCGAGCTTGGCGACATGGCGCTGGCGCTCGAAGGCTATGTGTGGCCGGTGATCCGGTTCTCTCCCGTTACGTTCACCGATGTGAAGACAGGCGGCACGGTCCGCATGGAGGCGCTTGAGGTCGGCTTCTCGCCGGTCCGGGCTGTCGTCGGGCAGCCGGGGGCCACGGTCACCATTGTGGGGCCGCACCTGCAGGTTAACCAGGACCTGTTCGGGCCGCGGCTGGCAAAGTTCGAGCTGATCGACGAGGCGGACGGTAGTCGCACCGTGCGGGTGATCGAGGGCGAGGACCAGTTTCCGGAACTCGACATTTCCGCCAACGGCATGGATGTGCGCGGGATTGTGCCCGACCCCAAGCTCGGCATCCGGTCGGACAATGACTGGCTGGTCTACAACATGGAGGCGGCCGGAAACGGCATCGCCGGCATCATCGCCCAGGCCAAGGCGGGCAACTTTTCCAAGCTGGTGGTGCGTGGCGGCACTCTCGACATGAACGACGCGCTCTATGGCGTGTTCCGGACCTTCAAGAACATCAACCTCGAGATCGCGCCCAGTGCCGACGCCCGCGCCGCGTCCGGCAAGTTCTCCGTCGATTTCGGCGGCACCGTGATGAACGGCAGCGTCGACTGGGTGAGCCAGGAGAGCGACCCCGTCGCGCGCATCCAGGCGTCCATCACCAATTTTGATCCGGGCGCCTTCTCGCCGATGGTGGGCGACAAATCGGCACCGGCAACGGCGGTCGGCACCATGGCGGTATCGATGGATATCGGCTTCGATACCGTGGCAAAGACGGTGACCGACGGGCTGTTCCATATGGACCTGACGGGCATGGACGTGAAGCTGCCCGACAACACCTACATCCCGATCGTGACATCCATCGCGGAGGTGCGCTGGGACCCCGTGGCCGGGCAGTTCACCATGGAAGACACCACGGTCAGCGTCGGCACAAACTCGGCCATCGTGAGCGGCACGTTCGTGCTGGGCCTCGACCCGCAATATGGTCCGATCGTCAGTATCGCCGTGACAGGGCATGACATTTCGCTCAGCTCCGACCTCGGGCCGCCAGAGAAGCCGTTCGACGAGATGAGCCTCGCCGCCTGGTCGGCGCCGCTTTATGGCGCAATGGGGATCGACGATTTCCAGATCAAGAAGGATGATGGCAGCATCATCGCCGCCAAGGGCCGTATCGACATGCTGCTTGATGGGGTCGGCTTCAAGCTGGACATTGCCGGCGACCGCATCACTGCCGACGACTTGAAGCGGGTGTGGCCCCCCATCATGGCCGCCGAAGCGCGGGACTGGTTCGTCAAGAACGTCAGCTCCGGCAAGCTGAAGCGGTCATCCATGCGCTACAATATCCCTGTGGGGGCGATCGATAGCGCGGGCGGGGAGAGCAAGCCTTTGCCGCCGGGATCGATCGCGATCGACATCGTTGGCGAAGGCGTCACCATCAAGCTGACCGACACGATGGAGCCTGTCACCCTGGATGGCGAGACCCGGCTGATGCTCCGGGACGAAGACGTCACCATGTCGGCGACCGGCGCGTCTATTCCCACTGCAAAGGGCCCCATCGGCCTCGCCAACGTGGCGTTCGTCATCAGTTCCGACCCCGCGGCTCCAGGGGACGTGATCTATGAGATCTCGGGCGATCTCGCGAGCGGGATCCCGGCCATGCTTGATCTGGCCCGGACCCAGCAGCCGGACATGCTGAAGGCCGAAGCCCTGCCCATCGACATCAACGGCCTGGTGGGCGACGTGTCGCTTTCGCTGGTCGCTACTATCGTCAACGACAAGGCGACGGGTGCCAACAAGCGGCTCGACTATGCGATCAACGGCATCGTGCAGGATTTCGGGTCCACCGAGCCGCTGCAGGGCCGGACGATCGGTGACGGACAACTCAGCTTCGTCGCCTCGCAGGCGGGCTACAAGATCACCGGGCAGGCATCGATCGACGGAATCGGCGCCGATGTCGCAATTGACGGCAAGCTGGAGAAAGACGCCCCGCCGCCGAACATGCTGGTGAGCGCCACCTTCGACAATAGCGACCTCAAGAAGGTCGGTTTCGATGCCTCGGAGTTCTTTTCAGGATCGGTCAAGGTCGTGGCGCGGCCCATGCCGGATGGCAGCATCCAGGTTGCGGCCGATCTCGGCAACGCGGCGATTACGGTCAAGGATCTGGGGATCAGCAAGGCCAAAGGCGTCGCTGGTTCGGCCAAGGCATCGATTAAGCTGGAGGGCGAAACAGCCGAGATCAGCCAGATCGATGTCGGCTTCGGGACCGTCGCGCTGAGCGGCAGCGTCACCGCCGATATGAAGACGGGCCTGCAACAGGCGCTGTTCACGCAGTTCGCGCTCTCCCCGGGCGACAGCGCGCAACTGGGCCTCAAGCCCATCGATGGCGGCTATCAGCTGACACTGCGCGGCGACCAGCTCGACCTCAAGCCCATGCTGCAGCGCTTCTTCAGCCTTTCAGGCGACTCGACGGGCGGACCGACGGCCACTGCGGTCAATACGGCGATCGTCGCGGATATCGAGCTCAAGCGCGCGCTCGGCTTCTACAAGACCACCGCCTTTAACCTGAACCTCGACCTTTCGCTGCGTGGGGCGGACCTGAGACGCGTGAACCTGCAGGCGAACCTTGGTGGAGACCGCAGCATCTCGGTCACCACCAACTCGACGCCAGATGGCAAGGTGATGTCGGTGGCCTTCAACGACCTCGGCACGCTGCTGCGGTTGATGAACATCTACCCGAATGTCGAAGGCGGAGCGGGCAGCCTTGTCGTCGAGACGGTCGATGACCTGAAGATCGACAGAGGACAGTTCGTGCTGCGGAATTTCGCCTTCGTCAACGAACAGAATGTCAGCAAGATCATCGGCAACCATCGGGAATCCCAGCAGATGGTGGGGCAGTCCGGCAAGCTGGGCTTCCGCTCGGGCGAGGTCGATTTCATCCGTCGCAAGGACAGGGTCGAGATCACCGATGCCGTGCTGGCCGGCGATACGGTTGGC
>CAMDAL010000402.1 GCA_945888565.1 Devosia equisanguinis
CAGTCGGTCCAGTTCTATTCGGCGCTGTTCGCCGCCCAACCGACCGTGGTGAAGCACGATTACGCCAAGTGGATGCTCGACGATCCGCGGGTCAACTTCGCGATCACCACCCGCGGCGACAGGAAGGGCATCGACCACCTCGGCATCCAGGTGGAGAACCCCGACGAGCTGCAGGAGGTCTACGGCCGCCTGCAGACCGCCGGTCGCCCGCTGCTGGAGCAGGGAGAAACCACCTGCTGCTACGCCAAATCGGAGAAGACCTGGGTGCATGATCCGGAAGGCATCGCCTGGGAGACTTTCCTGACCACCGGCGAGAGCCCGGTCTATGGCGAGGATGTCGATACCGCCAAGGTCGCGGCGCCCTCGGCCTGCTGCTCGCCGTCGCCGGCCGCCGAAAAACCCATGAAATCCGCCTGCTGCTGAGGTGACATCCATGTCCGACCAGAAATTGTTCAACGTCCTGTTCCTGTGCACCGGGAATTCGGCCCGGTCGATCCTGGCCGAGGCGATTCTGAACCGCGAAGGCCTGAGCCGGTTCAGGTCGTTCAGCGCGGGCAGCCAGCCCAAGGGCCAGGTTCATCCCTTCGCGATCGATCTGCTGAAGTCGCTGAACTATCCCACCGCCGACCTGCGTTCGAAGTCGTGGGACGAGTTCGCCTCTCCCGATGCGCCGCAAATGGATTTCGTCTTCACGGTCTGCGACAACGCCGCCAACGAGGTCTGCCCGATCTGGCCCGGCCAGCCCATGAGCGCCCATTGGGGCATCAGCGACCCGGCCGCCGAGGAGGGCAGCGAAACCCTGCAGCGACTGGCGTTTTCCGAGGCCTACCGGCAGCTCTACAACCGCATCTCGATCTTCATCAACCCGCCCATGCGCTCGCTCGACAGGATCGCGCTGCAGAAGCGCCTCGACGAGATCGGCCGCACGCTGCCGGAGGCGTCGTGACCGATCACATCGCGGCCGCGCCGGCGGCCGAACCCGTCATGGGCCTGTTCGAACGCTATCTCACCCTGTGGGTTGCCATTTGCATTGTCGCGGGCATCGCGCTCGGCAATCTGTTTCCGCCGATTTTCGGGACCCTTGCCGGTCTCGAATACGCTTCGGTCAATCTCGTCGTCGCGGTGCTGATCTGGGCGATGGTCTATCCGATGATGGTGGCGGTGGATTTCTCCAGCCTTCGCCATATCGGCGACAAGCCCAAGGGTCTCATCCTGACGGTGGTGGTGAACTGGCTGATCAAGCCGTTCACCATGGCGGCCCTCGGCGTGCTGTTTTTCGAATATGTCTTTGCCGATCTGATCGATCCCGCGGATGCACAGCAATATATCGCGGGGCTGATTCTGCTCGGTGCAGCGCCCTGTACCGCGATGGTGTTCGTCTGGTCGCAACTCACGCGCGGTGATCCGACCTACACGCTGGTGCAGGTCTCGGTGAACGACGTGATCATGATCTTCGCCTTCGCGCCGATCGTGGCGCTGCTGCTCGGGGTGACGGATCTGGTCGTTCCCTGGGAAACCCTGCTCCTGTCGGTGGGGCTCTACATCATCGTTCCGCTCGCGGCGGGCGCGCTGACGCGGCGCTGGCTGACCAGCCACGCTCGCGCAAGCGAGAGCGAGACGGCGGTCACCCGTTTCACGGCGGCGGTAAAGCCATTCTCGATCATCGGCCTGCTGGCGACCGTGGTGCTGCTGTTCGGATTCCAGGGACAGGTAATCATCGGGCAGCCGGTGCTGATCGTGCTGATCGCGGTCCCCTTGCTGATCCAGTCCTACGGCATTTTCGCCCTGACCTACGCCGCCGCCTATGCGTGGCGGGTGCCGTTCAACATCGCCGCCCCCTGCGCGCTGATCGGCACGTCGAATTTCTTCGAACTCGCCGTTGCGGTGGCGATCAGCCTGTTCGGCCTGCAATCCGGCGCCGCCCTGGCGACCGTCGTCGGGGTGCTCGTCGAGGTGCCCGTCATGCTCTCGCTGGTCGGCTTCGCCAACCGGACCAAGGGGCGGTACCAGTCCCGCGCGGATTCGTCCGCATGAAGCGCGACACGCCGCGAGCGATGGCGCAAGAGCTCCTCGCCGCGCTTCTGTCTTCGCCGACCCGGTTCCTGTTCTTCACGGGGAAGGGCGGCGTGGGCAAGACCTCGCTTTCCTGTGCCGTTGCGATCGCCCTCGCGGATGCGGGAAAGCGGGTGCTTCTGGTGAGCACGGATCCGGCGTCCAACCTCGATGAGATGCTGGAGACGAAGCTGGGCGATGCGCCGCGTCCGGTTCCTGGAGTCGCCAACCTTTCCGCCCTCAATATCGATCCCGAAACAGCGGCGGATGCCTATCGTTCGCGGGTTCTGGCGCAACTCCCCGGGAACTCTTCGGCGCAAGAGCGCCAGGGAGTGATCGAACAGCTTTCCGGCGCTTGCACGACTGAAATCGCGGCCTTCGACGAGTTCGCCGGCCTGCTGGCCGGGGACGCCGCCGGCTACGACCATGTAGTGTTCGACACGGCCCCCACGGGCCATACCCTGCGCCTGTTGAGCCTGCCGAAGGCCTGGTCGGGCTTCCTTGAAGGGAACGATCGGGGTGCATCCTGCCTTGGCCCGCATTCCGGCCTCAAGATGCAGGAGCACCGCTTCAACGAGGCGCTTGATGCGCTCTCGAACGCGATCCTGACCACCGTCATCCTCGTCACTCGTCCGGAACCGTCGGCGATCAGGGAGGCGGCGCGAACGTCCGGTGAACTCCGGGAACTCGGGCTGTCCAACCAGCTGCTCGCCATCAATGGCGTCTTCACCGCAGCCGACCGGGCCGATGCCGTCGCCCTGTCGCTCGAACGTGCCGGCTCCGAGGCGATCCGGGAAATGCCCCAGGAGCTGGCATCGTTGCCAAGCCTGCGGATTCCGTTGCGGGCCTTCGACATGGTCGGGCTCTCCGCTTTGCGCGCGCTGCTGCGGCCGGACGAGGGCGAAAAGCCAGGCGGCGATACGATCGCCACGCTCCCCCAGCCCGACCTGCCGGGACTTCCGGCGCTCATCGACGAGCTGAGCGTGCGCGGCAAAGGCCTGATCATGGTGATGGGCAAGGGCGGCGTTGGCAAGACGACGGTCGCGGCGGCGATCGCGGTCGGTCTCGTCAGGCGGGGCCACGACGTGCACCTGAGCACCACCGACCCGGCGGCCCATCTGGCGACGACCGTCAAGGACGGCATGCCGGGACTGCGAGTCGACCGGATCGATCCCAAGGCGGAGACCCGGAACTACATCGACAAGATCATGGCGACGCGTGGCGCTCACCTCGACGAACAGGGGCGGGCGCTGCTGCTCGAGGATCTGCAGTCGCCGTGCACCGAGGAGGTCGCCGTCTTCCACGCCTTCTCCAAGACCGTCGCCGAAGCGCGCGCCGCCTATGTCGTCCTCGACACCGCGCCAACCGGACACACGCTGCTGCTGATGGATGCGACAGGCGCCTACCACCGCCAGATGACGCGCGACGTGGCGGCCAGCGGATCGCCTGCGCGGGCGGTGACCCCGCTGATGCGCCTGCAGGATCCCGATTACACGCAGATCATCCTCGTGACGTTGCCCGAGACGACGCCGGTGTCCGAGGCAGCGGCTCTTCAGGAAG
>CAMDAL010000403.1 GCA_945888565.1 Devosia equisanguinis
GGCCCATGGCCTCAAGCGCGGTGTAGGTGTCGGGCGACTGGAACTGGCTCGACATGGTCAGCTCGCCCGAAGCGGCGAGCGAGCGCACGGTGGCTTCGTCGTTGGTACTGATCCAGCGGACCTCGTCGATCGGGCCCTCGCCAAAGCCCTTCCAGTAGTCGGGGTTGCGGGTGATGGTCATCTGGCTGCCGCGATCCCAGCTCTTCAGGCTGTAGGCGCCGGCACCGGCGACATTGGTGGCGAGCCAGGTCTGGCCGTCGTCCGCGCCTTCGTTCGCCTTCACCAGTTCCTCGTTGAGGATCAGGATGGCGGGCACGGTGGTGAGGAACGGCGCGAAGGTCTTGGCGAGGGTGAACTTCACCGTCCGTGCGTCGACAGCCGTCACCGAACCGGGAGCCAGCACGCCCGCGAACAGGTTGGCCGGGCCCTGGTTGATGCGCAGCAGGCGCTCGACCGTGTAGACCACGTCGCTGGCCTCTACCGGCGAACCGTCGGCGAACTTGGCATTGGCGCTGAGCGTGTAGGTGACTTCCCTGGCGTCGTCCGACACCGTCCAGCTCTCGGCGAGCTCAGGGATGATGTTGCCCGAGGAATCGACCGAAACGAGGCCGTCATAGAGATTCACGGCGGCCATGTAGTCGGTGTAGTCGGAGATCTTTGCCGGATCGATCGAACCGAAGATCTGCACGGTGTTCATGGTCACCGTCACTGCCATGGCGGGCGCGGCGCCCAGCATGAGAGTGGAGAGTGCAGTCGCTGCCAGTAGCTTTTGCATGGTCATGCTGAACGTTCCCTGTCCCGTTTTTGCCCGCCCGCACGCATTGCCCCGCGCGCAGGAGAAATTGTCCGGCTTTGCCGGCGACTTGGGGCCGTGTGTCACCTGATGGTCGCACTGGCCCGGTAGGTCAGCTTCGCAACATGCGGGCGCCTCCCTCAAGGCGCGTTGATGGCTAGGTTTTTGACTAAAACGTCTAGGTTCTAGCCGACCAGGCCGAGTGCCCGGGCCGCGCTGATCGCCTCGCGGCGGCGCTTGCAGCCGAGCTTGCGATAGGCGTTCGAGAGGTGGAATTTGATCGTCGCTTCGCTCAGTCCCAGCGCATTGGCGATGAACTTGTTCGACGATCCCTCGGAGATCATCATCAGCACCTTGGTCTCGCGGCGGCTGAGGCCGTTCTGGGCGCCCAACGCGGAGTTCGGCAGGCCGCCATCGCGCAGGCGGCGCAGCACCTGCCGCACGGGCGCGGAGATTTCGAGGTACTCGCCGATCCGCTGCTGCTCGACCAGTTCGCTGAGGAAAACACGCTCCTCGGCCAGGGGCGCGATGGCGCCGAGCCGCGCTGCCTCCTCGAATACCCTCTGCAGCAGGGCGCGGGCGCGCGACAGGTTGCGTTGCCGCTTGTAGACGAAAGCCAGCCATACCTCGGCGCACATGCGCTGCCGGCCGGTCAGGTTGAGGTTGCCGATGATGAAGCCGAGCTGCCGCTCCAGATGCGGCCGGGTCGGCTGCTCCCAGACGATGTGGCGCAGCCAGATCATCGCCTGCACGATCTCGTCGCGATCGGTGAGCCGCTCCAGTTCCTCGCCGGCTGCAGCAACCCAGGAGCGGGTGACGCGGGTGGCGAGGGCCGCGACCTTCTCGGCGGCCTCCTGCCAGCGGTTGGCGTTCTGCAGGATGGCCGCCTCGCGCAGCTCGATCATCACGCCGAACTGCCGGTTCGAGACCTGGTAGACGCGCCAGCGCTCGAGGAAGTTTCGGGCGGCGAGCGTCGAGAAATGCTCGGTGAGGGCCTGGCTGCCGTAGTGCAGCGCGAACTCGATCAGGCTGGGCCAGATCTCGCCGTGCACGAAATCGTCGAGTTCTGTCGACAGGAAGCGGGCCAGCGGTTCGGGCTTGCCGCCCTCGTAGTCGATGCAGGCGTTCAGAAGCGTCAGCAGGCGCTCGTCGCCGGGGCTGTCGAACGCCACGGCGTGCAGGTAGCGCGCGGCCTGTTCGGCATGCTGCCGGGCATTGGTGGCGTCGCCCATTAGCAGCCGCATCAGCGCCTGGTGCAGGCTGATGTAGAAGGCGAGCATCGGCACCTTGGCCTGCTCGTAGTGGTAGAGCGCGCGCTGCGCCACATCCTCGGCGGCTGCCAGACGGCGGCCGCGGATGTAGAATTCAAGCACCGAGTTGTAGAAGCTGCCGCGCACGATGTGGTCGTCGAGCGGCAGGTCCCCGAGGGTGTCGAAGACCTGCTGGAACAGCTCGTCGGTCAGCTGGTAGTCCTCGTAGATCAGCATCACCACGCGGAAGGCGAGCAGGTCGGTGCTGTAGCGATCGCGGTTGCTGAAGACGCTGTGGAAGTCGTTGACGCCGCTGCCGAAACGGTCGGCGAGCAGGCGGCGCGCGCGGGCAACTTCGCCGTGCTTCAAGGCCTGCATGGCGAGGCTCATCACCAGCGTATCGTTGCCGAGGGCGAAGTCGGTGGGGAAACCAGCCAGCGCCCGGTCGAACGCGGTGGCTCCGTGCCGGTAGAGATAGAACCGGCCTCCACCCGTCGCAAAGACCGCGAAGGCCTCGTGGTACCGGCCGATCGATTGCCACGTGGCAATTGCCTCGGTGAGCTGTCCCGACGCCGCATAGGCGGCAGCGAGTTCTGCTGCCTGTCCCGGGTTCTCCAGCCGCGCCTGGAGCGCCGCAGCGAGCGCCTGACCCAGCGCAGGCCGCACCGGCTCCAGCAGCGCCAGCAGGCCGGTCTGCTGGGGGTCCACCGCACGCCCATCGCACCAGGCGCCGATATCTAGCAGTTCGCTTGCCCGCATCGGCGCAAGCAGTTCGGATGCGAGAAAGCCGGCGAGCTGTGCGGTGTCGCCGGCCCAGCCAAGCAGCATCGGCCAGCCACGGGTGGTCTGCAGTGCCCGGTCGGCGAGGCGGGCCGGCATCGCTTCGCGCAGCTCATCCCGGTCGAACAGCAGGTCGGCCACGCCGAACCGCCGGACACGGCCATAGACGCTGGCCCGCTCGAGCGCGGGCAGGGCGGTTCCGGGCCGCATGGCGATGATGATGCGGCCGCCGCCCGACACGAAGGCCTCTGGCAACCCCTCCGGCGTGCAGCCGGGTGGAATGTCCCACAGCGTCAGCCTTTCGCCCGCCCCGGGGGGCGCGACGGCGGAACAGTGAACCGTCAACCCGAGCGTGCTCGCGATCTGTGCCAGAAGCACCGATTTGCCCATGCCGGCGGGCGCCTCGAGCTGCACGACAGCCTCGGGCGCCGCCAGCAGCTCCCGCCGCTTCTTCGCCCGATCAACCAGCGCACTCGTTCGTCCAGCGTTGAGGTGAGTCAGCAGCACGATACGGTCCTGTGTCCAACCATGCTCCCGCAGCCGGCGGACGATTGCAACCGGCAGCGAAGACGCAGGGCGAACTGCGCGCTATCCCTATCTCCTTCCGATGCATCGTGCCCAGGGCAGCCTGCTCAGGCAGGTTCATGCGGCCACCGCCGTATCGATGGCATCCTCGGCCTCCCAGAGAAGGCCGGGTCGGTAGCGCGTGTGCAACGACAATTTCGGTGTCCGCCTGACGACAACCGAGATGGCC
>CAMDAL010000404.1 GCA_945888565.1 Devosia equisanguinis
CTGGCGATGAACTGGTAGGAATAAGGCCCGGAGCCGTGCGGCACCACGACGGTGTCGTAGGCAGAGGCGTGAGCGGCGATGCGGAGCGTCTCGGTGAGGCCGCCGACCCACATCACATCGGGCTGCACGATATCCAGCAGCCGCTCCTCGAGCAGGCGGCGGAAGCCGTAGCGGGTGTATTCGTGCTCGCCGGTGGTCCACTTGAGGGTGGGGTGCGCCGCCTTGATCTGGCGGAAGCCCTCGACGTCCTCGGGTGACAGCACCTCTTCCCACCAGTGGATGTTCAGCGGCTTGCACAGTTCAGCGAGGCGGATGGCGTAGTCGGCAGTGAGCGACATGTAGCAATCGACCATCAGCGGGTAGTCGGGGCCGACGCTGTCGCGGTGGCGCTTGAGGAAGGCGTAGTTGGCGCGCAGACCCTCCTCGCCGTCGAAGTGGCTGTGCGGGAGCGGCACCTTGGCGCCCCAGAAGCCGAGCGCCTTGATCGAGACGGGCTCGGGCGTCGTGCAGTAGAAGGTGATCTCGTCGCGGGCCTTGCCGCCGATCAGGTTGTAGACCGGTTCGCCGCGGACCTTGCCGACGAGGTCCCAGAGCGCCAGGTCGACGGCGGAGATCGCCATGATCGGCAGGCCCTTGCGGCCATAAGGCAGGGACGAGCGATAGAGCTGATCCCAGATCATGTTGATGTTGCGCGCGTCCTGCCCGACAACGAAGCGGCGGTAATGGTGATGGATCAGCCACGCCGCCGGGGCGCCGCCCGAACCGGTGGCGACACCGACCGTTCCGTCCTCGGTCTCGATCTCGACGACGATGGAGCCGAGCACGCCGATGCCCCAGCTCGAGCGCTTCTCGCGGTATTTCTCGTAGCCCGACATCGGGTTGGAGATCAGGGAATCGACCAGCCAGTGCCTGGCGTCGCCCTGCTTGAAATAGGTGCCGGCCTTGTCGGACGGCTTGACGTTGTAGACGCGCAGATCGCGGATGCGGAAGGCGGAGCTCATTGGGATCGATCCGTTTTCTTGTTCGGCTTCCTGGCGTTGGCGACAGACTGGATGGTGGTGTCGCGAACGTGCTCGAGATGGCTGCGGTAGCCGGTGGCGGCAGAATCGGCATCGCCGATCAGCAAGGCCTCGGCGATGACAATGTGCTGGCCGACGCTCTTGGGGATGACGCCGGGCATTTCGCTGGCGAGGCGGCGGACATCGAGGCCGAGATCGTAGAGCACCTGCGCCAGCGAGGAGAGCAGCGGGTTGCCGGCCGCATCGTTGATGGCCTGGTGGAACTCGATGTCGATGAGACGAAAGGCGACCGGATCATCGTGGAAGGCGCCGCCATCGACGGCGAGCTTGTGGATGCGGGTGAGCTGTTCGCGGGTGCCGCGCTGGGCGGCGAGACGGACGAGTTCGAGGTCCACCACGGAGCGGGTTTCGAACTGCTGGTGCACGTCGTAGTCGGCAACGGACAGCATGGTGTTGAAGGGGGCGACGAGGCGGCTCGGCGACAGGTCGGTGACGGTGTAGCGGCCGCCCTGGCGGCTGGCCAGCACGCCCATCAGCGTCAGGGCCTTCAGCGCCTCGCGCAGCGGGGGACGAGAGATGCCGAACGCGATGGTCATCTGCGCTTCGGTGGGCAGCCGGTCTCCGGACTTGAGGTTGCCGGACTTGATCATCCCCATGATGCGGGCGGCGACCTGCTCGGCAATCGGGCGGCGCTCGAGCGTGCCGAAACTCTCGCCGCGCTCGCGGTCGAAATCGGCAAGGCCGTTGTCCTCGGAGGGGACAAGGGTGGCGGGTTTGCTCACGCGCAAGCCCTCGCAGGGCCGTCGTCAAACGGCCGCGGTCTACGTCGATGATTGCGGATGTCGACGCCCACGGGCATCTCCGCTCCTCCCCTTGAAGCCACTCTCACGGCAGCCATTGGACATCAGGAATGGGCGGCGGGTCAGGACTTGTCAAACAAATTTTTGTCTGACAAGTTGCACCAAAGGTCGGAGCAGGGCCCACCCTGCCAGGTCACCTTTGGGAGGGTTTCGCGATGCCGCTATCGGTCGCCACGCGCCGCAAGGTGGGGAATACCGCGCTCGAACTGCCGGTGTTCGGCTTCGGTGCCGCGCATCTTGGCGAGCTCTACAGTCGCGTCGACGAAGAGAGCTCGCAGGCGACCCTGGAGGCCGCCTGGAACACCGGCATCCGCTACTACGACACCGCCCCCTGGTATGGCCGCGGCCTCAGCGAACACCGCCTTGGCGGTTTCCTGCGCACACGCCACCGCGACGGGTTCTTCCTCACAACCAAGGTTGGCCGCACGCTGCACCGCCCGGCCGACCCGAAGAGCTTCGACCGCAGCCCGTGGGCTGGTGGGCTCAATTTCGATGTCCGCTTCGACTACTCCCATGACGGCATCATGCGCTCCTACGAAGGTGCCCTGCAGCGCCTCGCGCTCGACACCGTTGATGCGCTGGTAATCCACGACCTCGACATTGCCTACCACGGCGCCGAGGTCCAGCTGGCGCACGAAAAGGCCCTGGTTTCGAGCGGCATGAAGGCGCTCGAGGAACTGAAGCGTTCGGGCGACATCAAGGCCTTCGGCATGGGCATCAACACAAACGTGGCGCTTGAAAAGACCGCTACGCAGGTGCAGCTCGATTTCTGCCTCGTCGCCATGCCCTACACCCTGCTCGACCAGCAGAGCCTCACAACCGGCATGGCCGAATGCCTGAAGCGCGGCGTCTCGGTGATTATCGGCGCCCCCTTCGCCTCGGGCATCCTCGTTACCGGCTCGTCGGGAGCCGCCAACTACGGCTATGCCAAAGCCACGCCCGAGGTGCAGGCCAAAGTACGCGGCATGGAGGCGGTGTGCAGGGCGCACAACGTCGCTCTGCCCGCCGCCGCGCTGCAGTTCCTGCTTGCGCATCCCGCGGTCGTCTCAGTGATCCCCGGTGGCGCGAAACCCGAGGAAGTGGTGCAGAACGTAGCGTCGCTGGCGGCGCCAATACCGGCCGGTTTCTGGTTCGACCTCAAGGCGCAGGGGCTGATCCATCCCGAGGCGCCGGTGCCCGCATGACCGATACGACCGCCGTCGCACCGCTGATTTCGGCCCGGGGCATCGGCAAGACCTTTGCCACGGTGGATGTGCTGCGCGATGTCGACCTCGACCTGCTGCCGGGCGAGATCCACGCGCTGCTGGGTGAGAACGGTGCCGGCAAGTCCACGTTCGCCAAGATCCTCGCCGGGGTGCACCGGCCGACGCGCGGCAGCATCACGCTCAATGGCAAGCCGGTCGAGGTCACAAGCCCGGTGGTTGCCCAGAAACTCGGCATCACCCTGATCCACCAGGAGCCGATTTCGTTTCCTGACCTGTCGGTGGCGGAGAACCTCGTCATTGGGGCGGCCGAGGACGGCTGGTTCAGCCGCGTGCCGTGGGCGGAGATGACGCGCGAGGCCAACCGTCTGATGGACCTGCTCGGGGTGCGCATCGACGTGACGCGGCCGATGCGCGGGCTGTCGATCGCCGACCAGCAGATGGTGGAGATTGCCCGGGCGCTGGCGTCGAACAGCCGCC
>CAMDAL010000405.1 GCA_945888565.1 Devosia equisanguinis
GCCGGAATTGGGCTCGCTTCGCCAGCCTCATCGGCACCTGCAAGATGAACGGCGTGGAGCCTTACGCCTACCTGGTCGATCTTTTCACCCGCCTCGCCAACGGACATCTCCAAAAGGACATCGACGCCTTGATGCCATGGGCATACGCCCTGGCCTCACAGTCCTCACAATGAGCTCATCCGGGAATCCCCAGTGAGCTCATTTGATATGAGCCCTCACCACGCCAAAACCGCCAGCCGTCCGCCCTGTCAAGCTCGCCCCGCAACCTCAAAGCCGATGGGACGTGGACGGCGCTTACGACGATAATGTCCCCGGCCCCGATGGTCAGCCCAGAGATCGAGGTCAGGATCGCGTTCGAGGCCTGCTTTCCCGCGAGGGCGGCCGTGGTGGCCGCGGCGTCGGCCTTGGCCGCGATGGCGGTGGCAAGCTCGGAAAGGGTGTCGAATGCCGACGAGACGCCGCCAAGCACCACGTCAATCGCTGCCTTGACGAAGCCGGTGGTGGCAATCGAGGTGTCGTTGTCGCCGGGGCTCGGCGTCGGCGCCGTTGGGTTGCCGGTGAAGGCCGGGCTAGCGAGCGGCGCCTTGAGGGCAAGGGCCGAGGTCGTGGCCGCGCCGTCGGCCTTGGCGGCCAGCGCCGCCGCAAGGCCGGTGATGTCGCTCTGCGCGTGCGTGTGGACCGCGCCCACCTTGCCGTCGAGCGCCGGCCGGACGCCGTGGAATGCGCAGACGTTGCGTCGGGGGCGCTGCTCTGGCGTTGGTCTTGGCTAAGTTGGACCTTGGCATGGTCTTCGGTTCACAGCCCCCAGCGTAGTCCGGCTGTAAGGACTTGGGCATCCCAGAAGCCCAGCATGGTGGGGTCGAGCAGACTGACCGTCAGAGAGCAACCCGCCATATCGAGCGAGGTGACGTAGGAGCCTACGAGCGAGCGCACAATGTTGATGCCACGGGCTTCGAGGAGGCGGCGGGCACTGTTGTAGACGAGGTAAAGTTCCAGCGAGGGCGTCCCGCCGAAGCCGTTGACAAAGACCAGGGCCTGCCGGCCCGACACATCGCCAAAGTCTGCAACAATGGCATCGACCATTTCTGCAACGATTTCGTCGGCACGCTTGAGCGTGTCGCGGCGACGACCTGGCTCGCCATGGATGCCGACACCGAACTCCATCTCGTTGTCAGCGATCTCGAACATCGGCTTGCCCGCTGCCGGGACAGTGCAGGCGCTGAGCGCAACGCCCATTGAACGGGTGACGCTGCTGACGCTGTCGCCCAAGAGCTTGAGCGCTTGCAGATCGTGACCGGCTTCAGCGGCAGCACCGACAATCTTTTCGACTACAAGGGTTCCGGCCACACCACGCCGGCCGATGCTGTAGAGGGAATCCTCGACGGCGACATCGTCGTTCACGAGCACACGCGCGATCTGGCCTTCAGCCATTTCTGCGGCCATCTCGAAATTCATCACGTCGCCTTCATAATTCTTGACGATTAGCAGCACGCCACCGCCGGTGTCGATCTCGGCAATCGCCTCGAGCATCTGGTCGGGTGTCGGCGAGGTGAAAACCTGGCCCGGACAGGCGGCATCGAGCATGCCTTCGCCGACAAATCCGCCATGCAGGGGTTCATGGCCAGCCCCTCCACCAGAAAGGAGTCCCACCTTGCCCGGCTTGAGCGTCTTGCGCCGAACGAACTTATGCCCCTGGCCGAGTGCAAGGATATCCGCGTGTGCTGCAACAAGGCCGTCAAGGCTCTCGACCAGCATGGTGTCCACGCTGTTGAGGAACTTCTTCATCCGACGCTCTCCCTAGTCATCGTCATTCTTTTTCATCAGCGCGGCGAAGCGGGACACGAATTCGCTGACCGCCTTGTCAAACGCTGCGTTGTCCGCGCCCAAGTCGGGCACCAGCAGGGTCAGATGGCGCGTTCTTCGCGTTGCATCTCCAATCCTGCGGCGACCCGGATGCGCCACCTGATAGGCAGCCATGAAACTGTCGCGCTCGGACGGCGAGAAGTGGCAGACCGAGAAAATCGTTGCGAGGTGCTTTTGTGGAATAGGCGTGGAGTAGCTGGGGCTGGTGATCTGAGTGATAAAGCTGCGATGCTTGCCCAGCGCATCGGCGAGACGCTGCCGGGCGCCTGATGGTCGGGTTTCGAGCACCCGGGAAAGCACGCCTTTATACGCGCGGATATGGGCGTCCGGGCCCTCGGCGGATGGCTCAGGCGGCGCCATCACGGGTGTCCATGGCACGTGACGCGGCGATGGTCGCCTTGGCCAGTGGCAGTTGCGCCGGCGCGACCGACAAAGCCCGTATCCCCGCCGAAAGCAATGCCGGGATGGCTGCCGGGTCGCCGCCGGCGTCGCCACAGAGGCTGACAGGAATGGCATGGGCGGCGCCGAAGCGGGCAACGTGGCCGATCAGGGCGATCACGGCAGGGTTGCGCACGTCGTTGAGCGCGGCCACAGCGGTGTTGTCGCGCCCGGCGGCCATGACGTATTGCGTCAGGTCGTTCGAGCCGATGGAGAAAAAGGCGGCTGAAGAAAGTCCTTCCGGACTGATGGCCACGGCCGGCACTTCGACCATGATTCCCAGCTCGGGCATGCGATGGGGAACCCCGGCGGCGGCCAGCCCGGCGGCCTCGGCCTCGAACAGGCGCGTGGCCTCGGCAAGTTCACGCGCCAGACTGACCATCGGAAACATCACCTTGAGTTTTCCATGCATGGCGGCGCGCAGCAGTGCCCGCACTTGAACGCGAAAGACATCGGGTCGCGACAGCGACAGGCGGATGCCGCGCAGGCCGAGGAATGGATTGGTCTCTTCGACGGTATAGCCCGGAACGGGCTTGTCGCCGCCAGCGTCGACGGTGCGGATGGTCACCGGCTTGCCGCCCGCCCACTCCAGCACTGTCCGATAAGCTGCATACTGCGTAGCTTCGTCGGGCAGGCCGCGGCCAAACAGGAACTCCGTTCGCATCAGCCCGACGCCGTCGCAGTGGGCGATGTCGAGAGTGCGCACTTCTGCCGGTTCAGCGATGTTGACCAGCACCTCGATGGTCACGCCGTCGACCGTGATGGCCCGATCCCGCACCCGCAACTGCGCCTGCCGGAGCTGATCGCGATGGGCGGCCGAAGCGCTCTGGAATGTGTGGTGAGCCTCGGTATCTGGACGCGCGACAACATGGCCATGTTCGGCGTCGAGAAGGACGAGATCGTCACTAGCCGCCTCGAGTGACTCGACCCCGATCAGCATGGGCACACCGCGCGAGCGGGCGAGCATGGCGACATGGCTGGCTGGGCTGCCTTCCTTGAGCACTATGCCCCCGCCCCGCGTCCAGTCCATGGCGAGGAACTGGGTAGGCGTAAGGTCTTTGCCCTGGATGATGGCGCCGTTTGGCGGGGCCAGTTCGGTGACGCCCGACAGCGCACGCAGCACGCGCGCTGCAATGTCGCGCAGATCGCTGCTGCGGGCGCGAAAATAGGCGTCTTCGACCGCTTCATAGCCCTGGATTTCAGTCGCCATGGCGTCCGACCATGCATCTGCCGCGTTCGCTCCAGCAGCGATGGCGGCA
>CAMDAL010000406.1 GCA_945888565.1 Devosia equisanguinis
CGGCGCCGAGATCACAGGCGACGTGAAGGCGGCGCTGCAGAACGTGAAGGAGACCGACCGCGTCCAGATCGTGAACCCGCAGCCCTATGCCAAGAAGATTGAAGGCCGGAAGTCCCGGAGCAGGGGGCGCGGCGCCAATCGCACGAAGACGGCCGCGGTTGCGGGGCTCAGCAAGCAGGCGCCGCGCGGCGTCTACGAGCGTGTCGTGCTGCCGATGCTGGTGCAGCGCTACGGCCGATCGATGTTCTTCGACTTCAAGTACGTGAAGCTCGACACCGGCGTGAAGGTGAAGGGCTGGCAGGGCGGTGGCGCGGCTCGCAAGCGGATCCTGCGCGATCACGTCTATCCGTCCCTGCATTTCTTCATCAAGCCGACCGGCTTGCCGAACTGAGGTACGGATGGCCGGCGATCCGTTCCGCGATGCTTTCCGCACCGAGCTGGCCGCCGTCATCGCGGCGGCGTCGCCCGCCATTACGTGGACCGTCAAGGACACGCTCAACACTGCCGAGCAGCCGGCCCCGCCGGCCGCTGGAGGTGGGTCTTCATCGGCGGGCTACTTCGAGGTCGAGTTCACCGGCGGCAGCGAGGCCCAGTACACGTTTGGCGCGCCGGCGGCGAACCTCCACCGCGAGCAGGGGCAGGTAACAATTCGCGCCGTGACGCGACTGCGGGCCGGAACCACGGTGCGCGATCTGGCCGAAACCTATCTGGCGCAAATCCGCACGGCCTTCCGCATGCGCCGCTTCGCCGCCGGCGCCCGCACGATCCGTATCACCGCCGTGGCTCCGATGGGCGGCGGTTACGACGAAGGCGGCATGTGGGTTGAGAGCCTGGCCCTCGCTTACGAAATCTACAACGTCGGCTAGTCCGCCCGCGTGTAAACCGGCCGCCATTTGGGCGGCCCTTTTTGTGTTGCAATAGAGGGGTCCCGCGATGGATAGCGCAAATAAACAAACCGCCGTTGTCTCGGAGTACCCAGGGGGAACAACGCCGGCAACGCCGGGGTTCAAGCTTCTCCGCGACATTCGCGTGAGCGGTGCGCCGGATCGCCCGGCGACGCGCTCACCGGAGCGCCGCAGCGATCGCATGGCCGCGAACATGACGTCGGGGCTTTACACGTTCCCCAAGACGATCGAGCTGCCGTGGGCGCGCGACGCAGGAACCGACGTGCTTTGGGATGTTGCCTTGTGCGGCACCTGGCAAAGCAACGTCTTGAAGAATGGCAGCGCTGAATTGTGGTTTACCCTTGAGGAGCGTTACGAGGGCGGCGTTACGGATCCGTACCGGCGGCTGACTGGCTGCAGGATTGACACGACGACAATCTCTTTCCGCAATGGCCAGCCTGGAACGGTCACTTTCGGGATTCAGGCTATGGCGGAAACGGCGGCCACGTCGGCAATTGCTGGCGCGACCTATGCTGCGCCGACGCCAGGTCACGATCCGTCAACTCCTGCCGATATTCTGGTGAACGATTGTTTTTCGATCTCGGGCGCGAAGATCGTGAATCTCGACATGACGATTTCCAACAACCTGCGGGCTCAGCATGCGTGGGGGGCAAGCTCGCCGTTTGGGATCGGCATGGGGCTTTTCGATGTCAGTGGGCAGGTGCAGCTTTATTTCGGCGCGTCGACTGATTACTCGGCGTTCATGAATCGACAGACGGGCCGTGACTTCTCGATCACGGTTGGCGCCATCAACGCCGCTAAGGACGTTATATTGCTGCCGAACTGTGACGTATGGAATCCGGATGTCGATGATCCGGGCGCAACCGGCGATCACATGGTCACGCTCAATTTTATGGCGCGGTATGACGCGGGCGAGGGCTGCGCAATCAAGATCACGCGCAACGCTTCCTAACGCGCACGGAGTGGCATCATGGAAAAACTGATAATTGCGCAGACGTTCCACTTGTTTATCAGGCAGGGGCAGCACGAAGACGGCACCGATAAGCCGGCGCGTAGGGCAACCTTCGCAAAGGGCATGGTGATCGAGCTCGACGAAATTCCCGAAGGCCATACCGCCGACGACTGGGTGGCCAAGGGACTGGCCACGGCGGCCTAGCATGGCCGCCTGCGCCGCCGGTGACGGCGGTGCGATACGGGGCCGCCGTGGTGGCCGGCGGCCCACCTCACCCGACCGGAGAGATCAATGGATTACGAATTCGATAACATCGAGGAACTGCAGAGGAAGCGCGACATCGAGGCAGAGGGCACCGAGCTTGGCCTGCCCGGCGACATCACGTTGGTCGTTCGGGCGGCCACGGATGCAAATCCCTTGTGGAGGACGGCCAGCGTCGCGATCGGCAAGGAACTGCGGCGGCTGCGGAACGCCCGCGCCACCAACGAGCAGCTCCGGAATTACCTGGCGCCGCAGTATGCCCGCCACCTGGTCAAGGGTTGGCGCGGCGTGAGAATCAAGGGCGTCGAGGTGCCGTACAGCGTTGAAGCCTGCACGGCATTTCTCCTGGCTGCCGACGACGCTTACACAGCCGTCGACGAGATTGTTTACGACACCCTGAACTTCCGCAGCGCCCGCGTCGGCGCCATCGTCGAACACGTGGGAAACTGATCCGCTGGGACAGCGAGAACGTCGGTCAGGTCGCGGCATGGCAGCTCATGGCGGAGGCCGGCGGCCCCAACGCCGGGTTCGCGACGGAGCGGCTGCTGTCCCGGCCAGACCTTCCTGACGAAGCTGAACCCTACTGGTCGGCATTCCTCGACCTCGATCGTGATCGCCGCAGGAACAAGATCGGCGGCGGGATGGTCGGCTCCGTCGATCTTCCCGATTGTATCGACCTAGAGAGGATACGCGCCGAGGGTGCCCGCCAGGGCTACGAGGGCGATGGCCTAGAAGACTTCGTTGCCGTGCTTCGCGGCATCGACGACGAGTTCGTTCGCGTCAACTCGCTCCGCATCGCTGCCGAGTTCAAGGCGGCGGCTTCTCGGTCGCAAAAGCGGTGATTCATGGCCGACGAAACCAAAATAATCCGAATCGTCGTCGATTCGTCCAAGGCGGTCGATGGTTCGGCCGCGGCGACGCGCGCGCTGGAGCGGATGGAGAGGGCTCAAGGTTCCGCCGTCTCGTCGCTGGATCGCATGGAGCGCGGGCTCGGCAAGATCGGCGGACTGCTTAAGGCCCACCTGGCGCTGGCGATCGCAGACATCGGCCCCCGCTTGGTGCAGATGGGCAAGCACGCATTTGACGCCGCGGCCGGCCTGGACGAGCTGGCGGATCAGATCGGCGTCAGCAACAAGTTTCTGCAGGCTTCGCAATTCCTGGCCACTCAAAACGGCGTCAAGCTTGAGCAGCTGGAAACTGCCTACGGTAAGTTTAACCAGAAGATGGGTGAGGCGGCCGACGGTTCGAAGGAGATGGTCGAGGCGCTGCAGAAGCTCGGCGTCAAGAACCTCGATCTCGCCGGCAAGCTGCGGCCGACCGAAGACATCATGGAAGACGTCGCCGCCGCAATTGCTGGCATCGACGACCCGGCGCGGCGCGCGGCGGCTGCGGTCGAATTCTTCGGCAAGTCCGGGACCAAGCTGCTGCCAATGATGG
>CAMDAL010000407.1 GCA_945888565.1 Devosia equisanguinis
GTCGACAGCCTGAACCGCAGCGCCGCCTCGTCAGCGATCGACTGCTCGCGAATGCCGACGATCCCGTCGTTGCGCTTCAGGCCGGCGGCCGCGCCCGGACCGCCGACGAAGACGTCCTTCACGACCAGGCCCGCCGGCCGCGACAGGCCGAATCCCGCGGCGAGGTCGGGAGTCACGCGCTGCATGCTGACGCCCAGCCATGGCCGCACGATGCGGCCGCCCGTCGTACCGGTCGAGATCATGCGCTCGACGATGTTGGAGGGCGTGGCGAAGCCGATTCCCACCGAACCGCCGCTCTGAGAGTAGATCGCCGTATTGATACCGATCAGCCGGCCGTCGAGCGCAACCAGCGCGCCGCCCGAATTGCCCGGATTGATGGCCGCGTCGGTCTGCAGGAAGAAGTTCGAATCGTTGATGCCGCCGGCGCTGCGAGCCACCGCCGACACGATGCCGCTGGTCACGGTCTGGTTCAGGCCGAACGGATTGCCGATCGCCAGCACCATGTCGCCCACTTCGATCGAATCGGAATCGCGCAGCTCGAGGAACGGGAACTTCTCGTCGGAGCCCTCGATGCGCAGCAGGGCCAGGTCGTAGCGTTCGTCCTGGGTGATGAGCTTGGCCTCGAACTCGCGGCGGTCGGCCAGCACGACACGGATCTCGTCGGCGCCCTTCACGACATGAGCGTTGGTGACGATCAGCCCGTCCGCGCCCACCAGTACCCCGGAACCCAGCGAGTTCTGCACCCGCTCGCCGCCCTGCTGGGGCATGCCGGGAAATGGGAACGGGAGACGGCGCTGCACCCGCGCGGTGGTGGTCGTGTAGATGTTGACCACAGCCGGGGAGACGCGCTTGACCAGCGGGGCGAAGGAATAGGCGAGCTCGCTGCGCGAGTTCGGAAGCCCCTGCGCCATGGCGGCCGGCGCCACGGAAGTCGCCGCACCGCATCCCACGAGAACCGCCGCCAGAACCAGCCGCCGCATCATATAGACATCTCCTTGGTCGGCCCGGATTTGCGGACTCTCATGCGGCAAATCAAGGGCGGATATGCGCTGGCATATCGATTGCAAGGCCCGGGCACAACACGCCAGCCATTGGCGCGAGAGGAAACCGGAGCGCTTCATGAAACTGACCCGCCGTACCGTCCTGGCCGCATCGGCCGCCACCCTGGGCTCTTCGCTGGCCGCGCCCACCGTCAAGGCGAGCCCCGGCTGGCCGACCAAGCAGCCGATCAAGCTGATCGCCACCTTCCCGCCCGGCGGCACCGCCGACACGATTTCCCGCATCCTGGCGCCCAAGCTTTCGGTCGCTCTCGGCACCCAGGTGGTCGTCGAGAACCGGCCCGGGGCCGGCGGCACGATCGGCTCGGACCTGGCCGCCAAGGCCGCGCCGGACGGCTACACGCTCGTGATGTCGCACGCCTCGCCGCTCGGCATCGCACCGGGCATCTACCCCAAGCTGCCGTACAATGTGATCACCGACTTCACCCATGTGACCCTGATCGGCCACACGCCCAACGTCCTGATCGTGCCGGGCGATTCGCCCTACAAGACGCTGGCCGACTACATCGCCGCCGCCAAGGCCAAACCCGGCGAAATCGCCTTCGGCAGCTCGGGGATCGGCTCGAACACCCACCTGATGGGCGAGCTGCTCGGAAGCCTCGCCGGCGTCAAACTGAAGCACGTCCCCTATCGCGGCTCTGCGCCGTCGCTGCAGGACATGCTGGCGGGCACGATTCCCTCGATGTTCGACCCGATCACAACCAACGTGCCGCACATCAACACCGGCAAGGTCCGCCTGCTGGCGGTCAGCTCGGGCAAGCGGCTCGACATGTATCCGAACGCGCCAACCTTCGCCGAGCAGGGCTTCCCCAAGCTCACCACCTCGACCTGGGTCGGCATTTCAGGTCCCAAGGGCATGTCGCCGGACATCGTCGCAAGGCTCTATGACGAATTGCAGAAGGCCTACAAGGCGCCCGAGGTGGTGGAGCGCTTCAAGGAAGTGGTGCTGCTGCCCGGCGACAAGCCGATGACCCCGGCCGAATACACGGTCTTCGTCGGCGAGTTCGCCGCCCTGTGGGCCGGCGTCAGCAAGTCGGCGGGGATCGAACTCGAACTGGGGTGATCAGTTCGCCAGCAAGCCTCGGGTTCGCGCGAAAAGACGCGTGAGCCCGAGCAGGGCATCGATGTTCGGCGTGGGCACGCCGGTGCGCCTGCCGAGTTCGTGTACGACCGTCACGATGGCGTCGAGTTCGATCGGCCTGCCCCGCTCGGCGTCGACCAGCATGGACGTCTTGAAGGCGCCGAGCTCGCGGGTGACGGTGTGGCGGGCTTCCGGGTCCTGGTCGATGACGCATCCGATCCGGGCGCCGATGGCCGAGGCTTCCAGCATCGCGGCGGAACAGAAGCCGCGCACCAGCGGATCGTCGAGCACGCGATCGCCGGTGGCGCCCGTGATCGCCGACACCGGGTTCATCGTCATGTTGCCCCAGAGCTTGTACCAGATGTCGTGACGGATCGCGGGCGACGGAGTGACTTCGAAGCCGGCCATCGCCAGCAACGCTTCCACGCGCCCGAGGCGCTGCGAGGCGGAGCCGTCCGGCTCCCCGATGATCAGGCCCATTCCGCTGCGATGCTGGACGCAGCCGGGCTCGGTAGTGGCCGCGCTGAGATGCACGACACAGCCGATCACGTGGTACAGCGGGATCGCCCTCGAGAGGGCGCCGCCGGGATCGACGCTCTCCAGCGGCTGTGCGTCCAAGCCCTCGAGCCCTTGCGAGAACCACCAGGGCACGCCGTTCATGGCGGGCAGCACGATCGTATCCGGCCTGAGCAGAGGGCCGATCTGTGCCGCGATCGTCGCCAGGGCCGGTGCCTTGACGGCAATGACCACGAGATCCTGCGCGCCGAGGTCCCGCGCGACCGACGACGCGCGAGCCTTGCCCGTGACGAGCTTGTCGCCCTGCCTGAGCCGCCAGCCGTTCGCGTTCAACGCCTCGAGCGTCTCACCGCGCGCCAGAGCGCTCACGTCGGCCCCCGCATGTGCGGCGAGCCGCGCCCCGATCAAGCCGCCGATCGCGCCCGCGCCAACGATGCAGACCTTCATCTGGCGCTAGCCGCAGCGCGAGTAGCCGCAGTTCAGGCACACGTCGCAGCCCTCCTGGTGGGTGAGGGCTGCGGCGCCACACTGCGGGCACTGTCCCATCGAGGTGGCTGACCCGCCGCCGGCCGCGGGTTCCGGGGAGCCACCAGCGCCACCCGTGGCGAGGCGCATGCGCTCCTCGATCGCGTCGATCAACCGGGGTGATTCGGTGGGTGCCAGAAAGCCGATCTCGACCAGGTGGCGCTCGATCACACCGCCGATCGCCGCCAGCAGCGACGGCACGTAGCGGCCGCCCATCCACTGGCCGCCGCGCGGATCGAACACGGCCTTGAGCTCCTCGACGACGAAAGAGACGTCGCCGCCGCGGCGGAACACCGCCGAGATCATCCGCGTGAGCGCCACCGTCCAGGCGTAATGCTCCATGTTCTTCGAGTTGATGAAGATCTCG
>CAMDAL010000408.1 GCA_945888565.1 Devosia equisanguinis
AGAACGCCGGTGCCAATTGCCGGATACGCGCCGGCACGTCCGCTTCCCCGCGCCCGGCCCAGATGGCGCGCCAGTCCTCCGCAGTCGCGGGGCGGTGGATCAGAGCCAGAAGCCCGATGGCGAGCTCAAAACTCCCGACGTTCAGGTCGCCACGCGGCCAGCCGAAACGCACCGGCGGATCGTCTCCCTCGTCGACCAGCTCGATCAACCGCACCCAGCGCGAGGCGCCGGAGCGGGCGACGACAGGAAATACCTGGTCGGTGAGCATATTGAGAGACGCTCGCATGAGCCGCCTTTCGAGTCGGGATGCGGAAAATCATAAGCGCACGAAAATCACAGCAGGTGTATGTGCGCGGCCTGACCATGCACAGCATTGAAGACGGCCGCGGAAGTATCGGCCGATTTAAGCTACATCCTCCGATTTAATGGACGGGCGCAGCCCGGTCGTTATGTGATATTGAAGGCCCTTATGCGTATCGCTCTCTGCGGTCCCCGCGGTGCTGACGACGATAACAGGAATGCTCTGCTCGAATTCCGGCCAGGTACTGCGCAGCGCGGCTATGAGGGCGCTGAGCCGAGAGTCACCGCTGTCCGTCCGCCTGAACCGCGCCAGCCAGTTCGCCCTCACCGAAACCTCGCTCAGCGCCCAGCCGAGAGTTGCGCCAGCGTCGAGCCCGGCAAGGGGCTCAAGCCTGTCGCCCGCTAGTCGCGCCAGTCGCACGGTGATCGATGGGGCGCCATCGCGCGTGCCGATCTCCTCGTCCGCAGAGGGGCTGGTCACGGCCGCATAACCGTCCGCTGGCCGTATTGTGACGCGATGCGCCTTGGCTTTCTTGCCGTAGTCTACACCCGCTGAAACATCGTGCCCCTTGCGCAGTATCTCGGGCAGATCGCCCGTGTCCTCGGCGTAGGCTGTTTCGATCAACAGGCGCAGGTCTGCGGGTGTGTTGAGGCCCCCTTTGTCGAGGAGGTCGCGGGCGGTGCGCCAGAGCACTCCGGGCATGTCGTAGACGAAGGACGCCGGCCCGAGGGTGCTTTCGAGCCAGCGCGCTTTGTCCACTGAGGCCGGATCGGGTGTCAGCAGCGTCAGCACTGGTGCATCCACTGGTCGGGTGTCTCGCCGGTGCCGCCAGAGCCGCCCGGCTCGCTGCACAACGAGGTCGGCGGGTGCCAGATCAGTGAACATCACGTCGAAATCAACGTCGAGCGATTGCTCGATGACTTGCGTAGCGACGAGAATTCGGCCGCGACGCTGCTCGGGCGTGCTCCAGCGACCAAACCAGGCCTGCACGTCGCGCTCAATATGCAGCCGGTCGCCCATGGCGAAGCGCGCGTGGAAGAGATGCGTCCGCTCGGCCGCCGCGCCTCCGGCCAGCAGCGCTTCCAGGGTCTCGATGGCAGGGTCGACGGCATTGCAGACGATGGCAACCGCGGCCCCCCGCGCTGCGGCCGCGAGTGTCGCCTCCACCACCGCCGCGCGGCTCGTCAGGGTGGATATCGCAACGCTGCGGGCGAGTTCTGGCGCGGTCCGGACCTCATGCTCCTCGGCCCCCGTCGAGAGGGCGTAACGGGTCAGCAGTGGATAGGCGTCCGACGCCATGGTGGAGGCAAGGCCCGGCGCCTGCCGCACATGCAAGCCGCGTCCCTGAGCAAAGGCCAGGATGAGGTCCGTCCGCTGCCTGTGAGTAAGCGTCGCCGACAGCACTATCACCGACCCCCCGAGCCGAGCCTGCACCTCGATGAGTACCTTGAGTTCCTCGCCCATATAGGCGTCGCAGGCATGCGCCTCGTCGACAACGAGGATGCGGCCCGCCAGCGCATATTGCCGCAACGTGAGGTGCTTCTTGGGCAATATGCCAAGAAAGCCCTGGTCGATTGTGCCGGCGCCGGCGCTGGCAAAGAGCGCCGTCTTGCGGCTGTCGGCGATCCATGCATCGCACCAGCGGGCGGTCTCGCTCTCTTCGGGATGAGCAGACGCGGCGCGGCGCGCCAGCGCCTCGGCGAGCGCCGCCTTGCCATGCGCCAACACCAAGGTGGCGTCGGCCTCGAACAGGCCGCCGAGGGCCGTGGCGAGGCGTGAGTGCATGGCGTTTGCTGTCGCCATCGTCGGCATGGCGAGAAAGACGCCTTCGCCCAGTTGCATCGCCATCATGCGGGCCGCAAGCAGGAGCGCCGCTTCAGTCTTGCCCGATCCGGTGCCATCCTCGATTACGATGATCTGCGGTTCGGCGGGGATGGGAAGCGCCGCGGCGAGCGCCTGCATTGGTCGGGGCGCCTGTGCATTACCCGAAAGCGTCGCGAGGTCGGGGCTGACAACGGGCCGTGCGGGCAACAGTCTTTTGTGCGCGATGGCGGCGCGGGCGCGCTCAAGCGCCAACGGCCAGTACTCTGCGAGCGGCATGGAGGGGTCCTCGAACGCGAAGAACGCGGCGTCCGAACCGATCCAGTCGCTGAGCGTGATCAAGCCGTTGAGCTGGAAAGAATAATCTTCGACGTGGCTGAGGGCAGCAGATCGAAGGTCGGGTGCGACGAGCGCGGCAAGCTCGCCGGCAAGGGCCGCCGCAGCCAGGACGCAGGCCGGGCCGATCTCGGGGTGGCGGGCTGCCGCCCATTCACTGGCGTCGACATGGTCGGCGATTGGCGCCCGCCCGTGGTGCCCCGCAACTGCCGCGATCACCAGCCGGTCGAGTGCGTCGTCCTCGACGACCGGCAGCAGCGCGGCCCTGACCTCTGATGCGTTGAGCAGCAGCGCCGTCGCCTCCCAATGACTCAGCATCGCGGTCATTTCGTTCGGGCAAGGGCCGAGCACTGCCTCCGGCCAAAGCGCGGGCAACTTGATCTGGAAGCTCTTCGATATCTTGCCGATGTCGTGCAGCCCCGCAAACAGTGCGGAAATAGCCGCATGATCGCCCGGCGGCGATCCTGTGACCTCGGCGTCCCGTCGGGTCCGCGCAGGGTTTAGGCGTTGCAGCATAAGCGCTGTCGCGGCCACGTCGGCACAATGATGCGCCACTGATTTGAAGAAGGCGGACCTGGTCGCGGCGGCGTTGTCGCTGGATTTTGCCCAGAAAAACACTGGAGACATATGATGCTTGCCCTTTGTTGCCGGCTCATTCAGCAATAGTGCGAGCATAGCTCTCCTCGCACAGCCGGCTCTCCTGGCTCTTGGAGATGAAGCTCGTCCCCATGGCCTTAACCGGATCATCGACCGAAGCGGCTGATGGAAACATCAGTTCCGCTGCGCGCTCCTCTAACCCCCCTCTTCCAACCGGAGTTTTCGGCCGCAAGGGCTCCCACGCAGTAGGCAAGAATGGCACGGGCCACCGCGACCATCAAACGAAGAAGCTGCACCTAACAATCTCCACAAAGCTATTGTGCATCAAACGGCGTACCAACCTCACCGGTCACAGATCCCGCCAGTGCCATGAAGCGCCACATGAGGTCGAGTGCATCGGAAGCATTGGTTGTGGCGACCTGATCGACGATGGCGCGGCGCTGGGCCGTAAGGTCAGTAGCGAGCGTCTTGCGCTTCTGCCAGTCGAG
>CAMDAL010000409.1 GCA_945888565.1 Devosia equisanguinis
GAACTCTTTCATCGCCTGCGGATCTGTAAGGAGAATAGACATGGAAAAATTTGTAACTCACGTAGGCACTGGTGTCCCGCTACGTCGTAGCAATGTTGATACCGATCAAATTGCCGGGAGGCAAACTCGAGCACCATCTTGCCAAACGCCTGCACGGCGTCGACGAAGAGGAAATGCGGGCTCGGCCCCACCAGAGTCTCGATGCGGTCGACCGGCTGCATCACGCCCGTCTCGTTGTTGATGAGGTGCACGGCGACCAGGATGCGCATGCCGACCCGGTCCGCGTCGGCGATGGCGCCCGCGATCTGCTCGACCTTGATGAGGCCGTCGGCATCGAGCCCGACCCGCTTCACCGGCAGGCCTGTCGCGTCGGCGGCCCTCAGCACCGCGGTGTGCTCGCCTTCCGAAACGACGATAGCATCGGCCTTGAACGCCCTGGCCCCGCCGATGATCGCCTGGCTAATGGCCTCGGTCGCAGATCCGGTGAACACCACCTGGTCGCGCTCGGCGCCGGCCAGCTTCGCCACTTCGGTTCGGGCCTTGTCGACGACGGCGCGCAGAGCGCGGCCTTGCGCGTGTACCGATGAGGGATTCCCGGTAAGGTCGAGCGCGGCAATATGGGCGGCGCGCGCCTCCGGCAACAGCGGAGCCGAGGCGTTGTGATCCAGGTAGATCGTCTGTCGCGGCATCGTCACGAGGAACCACCTTGGTCTCGAATGCTCACTGCGACGCCCTTTGCGTTCTCAGCGATCCGAAACAATTCTTGAAATCGGACGCTCACATTCTTTAGAAGGAGCGCTCACCTGCAACCGCCAGCGGTTGGACCAGCCAAACGCCGCATCGAAAAAGCCAGTTTAGAATTATTCGAAACTAGAGTTTTCGGCCCATGTTTTAGGGAGCGGCGCACCATTCGTCAAGCCGAGAGACCGGCATGCGCGTGAGCCATGAGCCTCATGCATAAGACCGGCGGACCCGGAGAAACGGCGTAGGAACGTCATGCCAGAAGTCATCTTCAACGGACCCGAAGGCCGCCTCGAAGGCCGCTACCAGCAGGGCAAGGGCCCCAACGCCCCGATCGCCATCGTGCTGCATCCGCACCCGCAGTTCGGCGGCACTATGAACAACCAGATCGTCTACAACCTGTTCTACATGTTCGCCGAGCGTGGTTTTTCGGTGCTGCGCTTCAACTCGCGCGGCGTCGGCCGCTCGCAGGGCCTGTTCGATCACGGCGTCGGCGAACTGTCGGACGCCGCGGCGGCGCTCGACTGGCTGCAGTCGCTCAACCGCGAGTCGCGTGGCTGCTGGATCGGCGGCTTCTCGTTCGGCGCCTGGATCGGCATGCAGCTGCTGATGCGCCGCCCGGAGGTGGAAGGCTTCATCTCGGTGAGCCCGCCGGAGAATCTCTACGACTTCTCGTTCCTCGCCCCCTGCCCGTCGTCGGGCCTGATCATCCACGGCGACAAGGACCGGGTCGCGCCGCCGCAATCGGTGCAGAAGCTGGTCGACAAGCTGAAGACGCAGAAGGGCATCACCATCGAGCAGCAGATTCTCGAAGGCGCCAACCACTTCTACGAAGGCAAGATCGACGAGCTGACCGAGCGCTGTGCCGACTATCTTGACCGGCGCCGCGCGGAAATCGCGGCGGGCAAGGGGCGATAGCCAGACGCCCCGGACCTCATCCTTCCCAATGGCTCGGGATGAGGTCCTCATGCGGGTCGGCACGGCCCGCATGACGAGCCGGTCGATCTGAAGGGGCAAGCCGATGGCAGCCAAGTACAAGTCCGATTTCCTCAACGTCCTCGAGCAGCGTGGTTTCATCCACCAGATCTCCGACCCGGAGGGACTGGATGCCCTTGCGGCGAAGGAGACGATCACCGCCTATGTCGGCTACGACGCGACGGCGACCTCGATCCATATCGGCAACCTGATCACCGTCACCCTGCTCTACTGGCTGCAGGAAACCGGCCATCGCCCGATCAGCCTGATGGGCGGCGGCACCTCGATGGTGGGCGACCCCAGCTTCCGCGACGACCAGCGCAAGCTCCTCACGGTCGAACAGATCGCAACCAATATCGAGAGCATCAAGAAGGTCTACAGCCGCATCCTGCGCTACGGCGAAGGCCCGACCGACGCGATCATGGTCAACAATGCCGATTGGCTGCTGAAGCTGAACTATGTCGAGTTCCTGCGCGACGTCGGCCGCTACTTCTCGGTCAACCGCATGCTGAGCTTCGATTCGGTGAAGCTGAGGCTCGACCGCGAGCAGTCGCTGAGCTTCCTCGAGTTCAACTACATGATCATGCAGGGCTACGACTTCACCGAGCTCAACCGGCGCTACGGCACAGTGCTGCAGATGGGCGGCTCGGACCAGTGGGGCAACATCATCAACGGGGTCGAGCTCAGCCACAAGATGGGTGGCCCGCAGCTTTACGCACTGACGACGCCGCTGCTGACCAAATCCTCCGGCGAGAAGATGGGCAAGTCGGCCTCGGGCGCGGTGTGGCTCAACGGCGAGCTCTTCAGCCCCTACGATTTCTGGCAGTACTTCCGGAACACCGAAGATGCCGACGTGGTGAAATGGCTGAGGATCTTCACGCGCCTGTCGCTCGACGAGATCGCCAAGATCGGCGCGCTAGGCGGCTCGGAAATCAACGAGGCCAAGAAGATCCTCGCGACGGAAGTGACGGCGATCGTGCATGGACGCGACGCGGCGGAGCAGGCAGCAACTACGGCGTCGGCAACCTTCGAGGCCGGTTCGCTGGACCTCTCGCTGCCGACCACCGAGGTGTGGAAGGGCGAGTTGGCGGCGGGCATCGGGCTGCTGAACGCCCTCGTTCAGGCCGGCCTCGCCGGTTCCAACGGCGAAGCGCGCCGTCATGTCCAGTCGGGCGCTGTCCGGGTGAACGACGATGTCGTCTCCGACGACCGCCTGACCCTCGGCACGGCAGCGCTGCTCCCCGAAGGTGTCATCAAGCTGTCGGTCGGCAAGAAGAAGCACGCATTGCTCAAGCCGGTGTGACCCGGCTCCAGCTCATCCTCGCTCGCATCAGCGGGTGACCAGGACCGGTAGCTTGGTGTGGGCGAGGACGTTGTTGGTCTGGCTGCCGAGCAGCAATCGGTTGAGACCGCGGCGGCCATGCGAGCCCATGACGATCAGCTCGGCGCCGATCTCGTTGGCCGTGGCGACGATGCCCTCGGCGGCGAAACTATTGTCGACCAGGACTGTCTTGACGGTCAGGCCCTGCTCGGCGGCCCGGTTCGCCGCGCGCTGCAACAGGTCGCGAGCCGACTTCTCCTGCGCCTCGATCCGTTCCGGGATCGGCTCGACGACGCCACCAACAACTGTGGCATAGCCGCCGCCGACGATGGACACCGGCTCGGTCACTGTGACGATCGTCACTTCCGAGCCGGCAAGCTTCGCCAGCTGGACACCGTGGTCAATGGCCCGGTCGGCAAGTTCCGAACCGTCGGTAGCGATGAGAATTCGTGCATACATGGCGCACCTCCACAATGAATATGGG
>CAMDAL010000410.1 GCA_945888565.1 Devosia equisanguinis
GGCGCTTTCCGAAGGCCGCTTCGCCAACGACGAAGCCGCCGTCGATGCGCTGCGCTCAGCCGACGACATGCTCGACCACGAAACGCCCCTCGGCGAACTGTTCGAGGATCAGCTGATCGCCGCCGACATGGTCATCCTCAACAAGGCCGACCTCGTCTCCGACGCCGACCTCGACACCATCGAGCGCCACCTCAAGGCCGAGATGCGCCCCGGCACCGGTATCGTCCGCGCCCGCAACGGCCATGTCGACGTCGCGGCGCTCCTCGGCATGGGCCTTTCGACCGAGGACAACCTCGCCGGCCGCGACAGCCACCACGAACTCGAGCATGGCGGCGAAGCCCACGAGCACGACGACTTCGACTCGTTTTCGCTGCGGATCGACGGCGTGGCGAGCAAGGACCACCTTCTCGCCGTCATCGAACAGACGATCCGCGCCCATGACATCCTGCGCCTCAAGGGCTTCGCCGCCCTCCCTGGCGCCAGCGCCCGCTTCGCCATCCAAGCGGTGGGCCCGCGCGTCACGGGATACTTCGACCGGGCGTGGAAGCCCGGCGAAGCCCGCGAAACCAACCTCGTCGTCATCGGCGAAAGCCCGTTGAACCGCGCGGCGATCGGCGCGAGCCTAAAGAAGGCAGCCGCGTTCGCGGCTTGATACGACAAATTGCCAGAGAAGGCGGAACCATGCGCCGTAACGACAGGCTTGTACTGGTCTTCGTGTTTCTCGGCCCGCTCTTCGGCGGTATGACTTTCGTTGTCCCGGCAGCCCTCTACTACTGGTTGATCGCACCGGCGTCTGGTGCCGAGCTGATCATTGATAATTGGCCGCCCATAGTGATCGTTGGCTACGTCTTGGGTATCATTCCGGCTTTCACCACTGCCTTCTTGGTAAATTTTGTGACTCGTTGGCTAGCGGTGGCCAGTGGCCGTGTGTTTGCAGCTGGCGCAATTGGCGGTGTGGTCAGCGCACTGATCGGCATCGTTGGCTCATTGGCACAATATTCCGACGGCGATTTGCTGATAGCGGGCCTTTTCTGCTTCGTCCCCGGTGCAGTAGCTGGGGTGCTGTGCATGGTTGTGGTGGAGGTGCTGCACCCGCTCCCGGCCAGGACCGTGGCCTGATGCACCTCCTCGCCGCCCAGGCCGGTGCGCTGCAGCAGGACGGCGAGGCGATCGATCTCGGCCAGACCCCGGCCGACATCGTCTTTGCCTCCGCCGCCGACAGCGAACTGATGATGCTTGCCGCGGCAGCGGACCGGGCGGGGGCGGATGATCTCCGCCTCGCCAACCTGCTGCGGCTGGCCCACAATCTCAGCGTCGACATGTGGCTCGACCAGACAGTGCGCCACGCCAGGCTGGTGGTGGTGCGCCTCCTCGGTGGCCCCGCCTACTGGCCGTATGGCGTCGATGAACTCACCGCCCTGTCGCTGGCGGGCAAGATCCGGCTCGCCATTCTCCCCGGCGACGCTACGCCGGACCCGATCCTGCAGTCGCGAAGCAGTATCGACTCTGATGCCTGGACCCGGCTCCACGCCCTGTTTACGGCAGGAGGTCCGGAGAACGCGGATGGGCTGCTGCACCAGCTTCGGCGGATCGCAAACCCCTCATCCGGCGCTGCGCGCCACCTTCGCCCCGACGGGGAGAAGAATCCCCCGACGCCGCGGCTGGCCGAGACGGGTGAGGGGTCTTCACCTGACCTCGAAATCAAGCCCTTCCCCCGCTTTGGCCTGTGGCACCCACGCCTCGGCATGACCGACACGCTCCCGCCCAGCCCGCACCCTAACGTCCCCATCCTGTTCTACCGCGCCGCGCTCGAAGGCGCCGGCACCGCCACGCTGGAGGCCCTGATCGCGGAACTGGAGGCCCAAAACCTCAACCCTGTGCCCATCGTCATCTCCACCCTGAAGGAAGGCGCCTGCATCCGCTTCGTGCAGCGGGTGTTTGCCGACCAGCCACCCGGGGTGATCCTGAACCTCACGGGCTTCGCGCTGGGTCTTGATGGTCTCGACCCCGCACAAAACCCCTTCGCCGGCACCGACGCCCCGGTGATCCAGCTCATCCAGTCCGGCCGCCCCGAGGTGCAATGGGCCGCAGACCCGCAGGGTCTTACCTCCAAAGACCTCGCCATGCAGGTCGTGCTACCGGAGCTCGACGGCCGCCACGGCATGCTGCTGGTTGGCCACAAGCAGGAGGCCGTCTGGCACCCGCGCACCCAGTGCCCGCTTTCCGCCTACGCCTCCGACGCCGACGGCATCCGCCGCGCCGTCACGCTGGCGCAGAACTGGACCACCCTCCGGGCCACCCGGCGCGCCGAGCGCCGCGTTGCCATCGTCCTCGCCAACTACCCCATTCGCGACGGCCGCCTCGCCAATGGCGTCGGCTACGACGCGCCGCAGTCGACAGTGGAGATCCTGAAGACGCTGGATGGGGCAGGATACTCATTCGTCCCCTCACCCGACGCCGCGCGCCACAGTGAGGCGGGTGACGGGAAGTATCCGCCTGACGGCAACGCCCTCATCGACCTCCTCCAGTCCGGCCCCACCAATGCCCATCCCGAGCGCGGCGTCGGCATCTCCTTCCCCGTCGAACGCTACCGCGACCTCTTCGCCACCCTCCCGACCAAGGTGCAGACCGAGGTGACCGCTCGCTGGGACGACCCCGCCACCGACCCCTTCGTCCGCCGTGAGGGTGCTGAATGCACCTTCCACCTCCCGGCCCTGCGGTTCGGCAACCTCACCGTCCTGCTGCAGCCGGCGCGCGGCTACGATCTCGACGAAACGGCGGCCTATCACGACCCCGACCTGGTGCCGCCGCACGGCTACCTCGCTGCCTATCTCTGGCTGCGCCATGAGTTTGCTGCGCACGCCGTTATCCACAACGGCAAGCATGGCAACCTCGAATGGCTGCCGGGCAAGGCTACGGCGCTCGATCCGGCGTCGTATCCCGCCGCGCTCTGGGCCGAGCTGCCGCAGCTCTATCCCTTCATCGTCAACGATCCGGGCGAGGGCACGCAGGCCAAGCGCCGCACCGGCGCGGTGATCATCGACCACCTCGTGCCACCGCTGACGCGCGCCGAAACCTACGGCCCGCTCAAGGATCTCGAGGCGCTGCTCGACGAGTACTATGCCGCCGCCGGAATGGACCGCCGCCGCCTCGCAGGGCTCCGGCAGCGCATCCTCGATTTCGCCCGCGACACCCGCCTCGACCGCGACATCGGCCTCGTCGCCGACGAGACGGAATCGCTCCGCCGTATCGACACCTTCCTCTGCGACCTCAAGGAAGCCCAGATTCGCGACGGCCTCCACATCTTCGGCCAATCGCCGACGGGCAGGCTGGAGCGCGACCTCATCGTCGCCCTCGCCCGCGTGCCGCGCGGCGAGGGGGCCGGCGAGGCATCGCTGATCCGCACGCTCGCCGACGACCTGAAGCTGGGCTTCGACCCGCTGACCGCCGCCCTTGGAGCGCCGTGGACGGGGCCGCCCCCTCCACCCGCCTCCGGCTGGTCCCCC